>DASQGS010000185.1:0-2773 GCA_035632455.1 Thermoanaerobaculia bacterium
TGGTTTGATCCGGCGTAGATCACGGCCCCGTCGTCGAAAAAGACGTAGGCCTCCTTTGCGCCCGTGATCAGCGTCAGCGTGCCGGTCTTGCGGGTCGTCTGGAGGAATGTCAATACCTCCGGCAACTTGAACGATGCGAGATCGCCTTGAAGCGTGGGATTGCTCATCTGCACGGGCATTGTAAATCGCGTTGCGGCCGGAGGAGGTCGAAATCGCCCGGCGGTCGCTGGGTTGATGGTGAGCGGCATCCCGCGGCGTCGAGCGCCGAGATCTCGCCTGGACGGCTGTGCATCGCTCAGGCAAGGGTCGTCATGACAGCCCATAAAGAGAGGCACGAGATCGCGATCCACAGCACAACGCCGAGGACGAGCGGGCGCACGCCGACGCTCTTGAGGCTCCGTCGCGACAGAGATGCGCCGATCAGAAAGAGCGTGATCGTGAGGCCGATCTTCGCCGCTTGCGTCAGGCCTCCCCACACCGGCGCGAGCGACGAAGGCGCGTTCGTTCGCACGATGGAGGCCACCAGGAACCAGAGGATGAACCATGGGATGGCGATCCTCGCGGCCTTGCGCTTGAACGCGAACGCCGTCACCAGCGTAAGCGGAACGATCCAGAGAGCGCGCGTGAGCTTGACCGTCGTCGCGATCTGGAGGGCCTCGTTGCCGTACTTCGCGGCGGCGCCGACGACCGAGCTCGTGTCATGAATAGCGATCGCCGACCAGACTCCGAACTGGCTCTGCGTCAGCCCGAGGCGATGGCCGATGACCGGAAAGACGAAGAGCGCGATGGAGTTGAGAACGAAGACCGTCCCGAGCGACACCGACATCTCCTCGTCCGTCGCTCCAACCACCGGTCCGACGGCGGCAATGGCGCTGCCTCCGCAGATCGCCGTCCCCGACGAGATGAGATGCGACGTCGTGCGGCCGATCCCCATCAGATACCCTGCTGCGAAGCCGAGCATCAGCGTCCCGGCGATGGTGACGAACGTGAAGAGGAGTCCGGTCCTCCCGGCCTCGACGACCTTCTGCAGATTCATTCCGAACCCGAGCCCAACCACCGAAACCTGCAGCAGAATCTTCGTGACCTTTGAGCTTTTTTGCGCAAACGGGTGCCCGGCCGTCAACGCCAGGGCCAAGCCGAGCGCGAGGGCGATTGGCGGCGATGCCCACGGCGTGATGCAGAAGGCGAGCAGCGCGAAGAATAGGATCGCGCGAAGCGCGTCAAATGGCATCGGCGCTCAGAGATTCGCGCGAAACAGGTTGAGCATCTTCTTCCAGGCATCCTCGGAGGCTGTCTTGTTGTAGACCTGCGGGCGGCTGTCGTTGAAAAACGCATGTCCGGCGTTGGGATAGATCGTCAACTCCACCTTCTTGCCGAGTGCGGTGAGCTCGCCCGCGAGCTTGCGCCCACTGTCCGGCGTTACGCTACCGTCATTCTCGCCGTAGATGAGGAGCAACGGAGCGGCCAGATTCGGCCAGGGGATCGGGATCTGCTTGAAGCCGCCGTAAAAGCTGACGCCTGCGCCGACGCTCGACTCCTTCGCCGCCGTGTACTGGGCAAGCGCACCTCCCATGCAAAAGCCGACCACTCCGTATTTCTTCGAGGCGCAGTCCGGCCGGCTAAGCAGATACGAGCCGGCGCCGGCAATATCCCGCTCCGCGCGATCGCCGTCCAGCTCCATCAGCATCCGACCCGCTTCATCGGGAGAGGTGGTTTTCTTTCCATGGTAGAGGTCCGGCGCGATGGCGAGGAATCCCTCCTTCGCGAAACGCTCCACCAGATCTTCGATGTGCGGAACGAGACCCCACCACTCCTGAATGACGACGACCGCCGGGCCGCGGCCCGCTGCCGGCGCAGCGAGGTATCCCCGGCAAGTGTGGCCGTTCGACGGAAACTCAACGAGCTGACCCATAACTTCGCTCCTTCAATTGAAAATGCGCGGCGCGATTATATGCGGCGCCGCCTCTGTGTGGCGCGCCGGCAGAGTTGCACAACCCCGAGACCAAACGGAAGCGCGGTGGCTTGCGTAGTCAAAGATTGATGTCCCGAATCTCGTTTAGCCGTAACATATGGAACGTCACGAGCGTCGAAGTCTCGTCAGCATCAACGATCGCATGAAGATGACCAAAGACCAGGTGGCCGGCCTTGCCAAGACTGCACGCTGCCCGCGCTGCGATTTGAACAAGACCATCGGCAACGCCCTCTGCCGCAGTTGCCGGGCGAAGCTTCCGGCCGCGATGCGAGCCAGCCTCGAGAAGATTCCGTCGAAGGATGCCTGGGCCGTCAGTCGCGCGCTTCACGCGGCCGCGAATTACTTCAACGTCCACTTCCAGTCCATCCGCAACTTCGGAGGCGGAAAGCGGCGGTAGGCGGTCGTGTCGCGACCGACCGATCGGACGGTCGTCCGATCGGTCTCTGATCAACACAATCCCCAGCTCACGGCAACTTAGCGCTGATCTCGGCGAGATCCGCGAGCTCGCTCGCCTTCGGATCCGCGGGGAACCGCTTTGCCAGAGCCCGTGCCTGGGCCGCAACTTCGTCGGGCGAGGCATCGCCATTGCCGCGCAGCGACTCGCTCCAGGCCTTCGCGAGCGAAGCGATCTGCAACCTCTCCGAAGCCGCCTTCCAGGATGGCGCGAGATCGGAACGGCGGAGCGTCTTCTCGATCGTCAACATCTTGCCTTCCTTCGAGCTCCGATAGCTCAGCGTGGCGCGCGCCAGCCGGAAGTCGAGAGAGCCGCTGTCTGGGAAGAGCTCGATGGTGTAGAGCGCG
>DASQGS010000186.1:0-1862 GCA_035632455.1 Thermoanaerobaculia bacterium
CACGATCGGATCGCGCCTGATCTCGTCGGCGGTACGGGCTGGCGCTGCTTGGGTCGCTTCGGCCATCAGTCTGTGATTGTCCCCTGCCGGTATTTGGCCGTCCGAAGGTCGCTCGTGGACAGCCGGCTCACCTGATCATCCTTCGAACTCACGCCCCGCCTCGCTCATCAACGTCTTCAGCATATCGAGCGTCTCCGACTCACCCGGGACGCAGAGAGTAATGTCTTTCGTCTCGCCGGTGAAGATCGCATTCGCGTAGCCTTCGCAATCCCAGCCGCAAGCCCCGCAATCGGTCTGGGCCATGGCGGCGAACAGCTTCTGTTCGAGCCCGGCGCCGATCTCGCCGGCCATTTTCATCCGCTCCGGGAGCGTCAGATTCTCGTTGTGGAACGGCACCGCCGGTGCGGCACCCTCGGCCGGGACCGCGGGAGCCGCTTCCGGCTCCGCCTCGGCCGTAGCCGTGCTCGCCGCCGGCGCTGCCGCCGCGACCGCGACGGGGGCTGCGGCCGGCTTCGGCGCCGCCTTCGGCTTCTCCGCCGCCGGTTCGCGTTTCACCCCCGAGATCGGAGCTGGACGAAGCTGCGCCGCCTGCTCGGCACGGAGCGCCGGACCTTCGTGGACCGGGCGGAGCGAATCGCGCACCGCGGCGCGGGCGAAGTCGTACGCCTCTCCCCCTTTGCGGAGGATGTGCATCTTCTCGATCTTCTTCTGCAGTTCCATCAGCCCCCACATCAGCGCTTCGGGGCGGGGAGGACAACCCGGAACGTAGACGTCGACCGGGACCAGGCGATCGACGCCCTGGGTCACCGCGTACGTGTCGTACGGACCCCCGCACGTGGCGCAGGAGCCCATGGCGATGACCCACTTCGGGTCCGGCATCTGGTCATAGAGCCGCTTGATGATCGGGGCCATCTTCTCGACCACCGTGCCGGCGACGATCATCAGATCCGATTGCCGCGGCGTGGCCCGGAACACCTCGGCACCGAAACGGGCCATGTCGTGCCGGGGATCGAGCACGGCCATCATCTCGATGGCGCAGCAGGCCAGGCCGAACTGCATCGGCCAGAGCGACGATTTCCGGGCCCAGTTGAAGAATTTGTCTACGCGGGTGGTGAGGATGTTGCCGGTGGTGCCGGGAGCGAAATCGAAGCGATTCTCGATCAGACCCATGTAAGGACCTTCCTCTTCCAGGCGTAGAAGTACCCGATGAGTAGAATCGCGAGGAAAATCGCCATTTCGAGGGCCCCGAACCAGCCGAGCTGCTTGAATCGGATGGCCCACGGGAAGAGAAAGATGGTCTCGACATCAAAAACGATGAAGAGGACCGCGATCAGGAAGTAACGGACCGAGAACCGATGGTCGTTGGCCAGCGAGCTGGCCGCCACGCCGCATTCATAAGGCTCGAGCTTCACCTTGTTCACGCTCGAGGCGCGCACGATAGGAGCAAGAATGAAGAGCGTCAAAACCGGTAGCGAGATCACGACTAGCGCGGCTACCAGCAACACCGAGTAGTTCGCCATACGAGGTTCTCTCTGGGAGACCGGGGGTAATTGTAAACGGCGAAGAAGAAGAGTCAACGAAAAAGGAGAGTGCGCCTGATGCACTCGCCGGAGACGCGCGCCGCGTCTCATCGGACGGGATCGGACGGATCGGTCCGATCGCCGCGATCGGCCGTAGCTTGGCAACCTCGCCGCCGTCCCTCGGCGCTCGACCCTCGACCCCCTAGCCCGCATTTCTCACACCGTTCCTGCTGCGGCCGCGGAAACTGGCTTGTCTGCTTCGTTGCGCTCGGTCGCGCTCCTCGACGTAGTGTTCAACTACGCCTGCGTCGCGCTCCCGTCGCGCGCCTCGCATCCAAGCCA
>DASQGS010000187.1:0-6822 GCA_035632455.1 Thermoanaerobaculia bacterium
GTGATGACCGAGAGCGCGTTCACGAAGTGCTATTGCACGGCGGCAGCGAAACAGTAGCCGAGGGAGATCAGCAACGTCACATCCTCATCCTCGGAACAGTCGTTCATCGATGGCTCCTGCTGATCGCTTTCAACACCATCGTGAAGAGTCTTGCCAGCCGGAACGGCAGCGCGATGGTCCGGACGATGCCGATCGCAATCCTGTAGCGGCCACGACGAGGCTCCGAGGCGAGCGAGCGAGCGCAGATGTCATAGAGGGCATCGAGGTCGTCAGCGGTGCGCCGCAGCGTGAAACGCTCGAGCATGAGAGCGCGACCGGCAGCGCCAAGTCGCGCGGCGAGCGCGGGGTCATCGAGGAGTCGGAGGATGGCTTCAGCGAGCTCCGCGCTGTTCTCCGGCTCGACCGTGAGGCCCGTCCTCTCGTGCTTGACTGAGTCGACGAGACCGCCGGCACGGGTGGCGATGAGTGGCCGGCCCATCGTGAGCGCCTCGATGCTACCCCCGAGGTTCTCACAGAGCGAGCACTGCAGGGTGACGTCGCACGCGGCCAGCGTGTCAGGAATGTCGTCACGCTCGCCCGCGAAGAGGATGGCGTGCGCGAGGCCGGCGGCGCGCACGTCGTCACGAAGCCGCCGCTCGTAGAGGACGCCGGCGGCGCCCTGGCCGTTTCCCACGAGCACGAACTTTGCCTCAGGGTAACGCTCGAGGACTCGCGGTGCGGCGGCGAAGAGAACTTCGTGACCTTTTATCCCTTTGCTTCGGAGATAGGGAGGCGCGTTGGCGGTCTCCATCGGAGGGTAGAAGTACGCAACGAATCCGATGACCGGCTGATCGCGGCGCAGTCCGAGATCCCGCCGGAGGCGCTCCGGATCCGCCTTCGCCGGATCGAATGCATCCGTGTCGGGGGCGTAGTACACCAGGCACACCTTCTCCGGCGCAACGCCATGTTCGAGATAGAGCTCTCGCGTTCGTTCGCACGTCGCGATGATCCGGGTGTCCGCGAAGGTGGTACCGAGGTCGACGGGGCCGAACACCGGGCTCTCCAGTAAGAGAGGCGACGGAATCATGGAAATGCGGATCGGAACATCGGCGATCCACGATGCCAGACGGCCCATGATGATCGATGGGAAGAGGTGGTATTGAACGACGTCGGCACGATGACGGCGCAGGTACCGCGCGATCGTAATCAGACGGGACAGGAATGCGAACGGATGCGTTGGCCGTGGCAGCTCGATCGGCAAGACGTCGAACGGAACGCCGCACTCCTCGAGCACGCGCGGCACCGTGCCACTGGCTCGGGGAAGCACTACTCGCACGTCGTGCCCGCGGCGCGCCTGCTCGCGAACGATGTTCGTCAGCCACGGCACTCCCTGGGTCGACGCAGCGATGTGAATGATCCGGAGCGGCGGCACGCTGGCGATTGTAGAGCGTCGCCGAAGGTCGCGGCGCCGGTCTCGCGTTCGCCGATCCACATCGCCTACACTCCGTCGGTCTATGCACTACGATTCCGACCTGCGGCGTCCGCGCGCCATCGAGGAGTGGCTCGATCTCATCCGGAGCGGCCCGCTGCTTCGTGCCCTCGTGGAGAGGAACATCAAGATCCGGTACAAACGCTCTGTGCTCGGATTGTTCTGGTCCATCGCCAATCCGGTGCCGATGCTGCTGATGGTCTCGCTCGTCCTGGGCAGGCTCCTGTCGAAATACGCGCCCGCCTATCCGCTTTTCGCCTGTGCGGGACTCCTGCCATGGACCTTCTTCTCGCAGACGACGACGGTCGTCACGTCGGAGGTGGCCGGTGGGATCGACCTCTGGCGTCGCACCCGCATTCCGAAGACGGCGCTCGCACTGGCCACGGTGATGACCAACCTGTTCAACCTGCTCATGACGCTCGTTCCGTTGATCGGCATTCTCCTGATCGCCGGGCGGCCGATCGGCGTAGCGCTCTTGAGCCTCGTGCCGACGTTGATCCTGACCTCGGTGTTCGCCTTCGGCGCGGCGTTGCTTCTCAGCACCGTGGCACTCGCCTTCCCTGACATCGCCGACCTTTACGCGATGCTGCTTCCAACGCTCATGTTCACCTCCACGGTGATCTATCCGGATGCGATCGTCCCGGCGCCGATCCGGTCGCTGCTTCCGCTGAATCCGCTGACGACGTTCATCGAGGCGTTTCGCGCGCCCCTCTACGCGAACGCCTGGCCAACGGCTGGTGCCTGGTTGGTGATGACGATCGTGTCATTCGTGACGGCCGCGGCGGGCTGGCTCTTGTTCAACCGTTCGGCCCATGACGTCATTGCGCACGCCTGAATCGCATCCGGAGCGGCAGAGCGACAATGCGATCGTTCTCGATCACGTATCCGTTCGCTACCGGCTCAGCGTTGAGCCTCGTCTCTCGCTGAAGGAAGCGATCGTCCGCTTCAACCGCCGGCGTTGGAGGGATTTCGCGGCGTTGACGGACATTTCGCTGACCATCAGGGCCGGCGAAGTGCTCGGGATCGTCGGGATGAACGGCGCTGGCAAGACGACGCTTCTCAACCTCCTGGCGCGCGTCATCGACGTTTCGACGGGGCGTTTGCGAATCCGGGGTAAGGTCTCACAACTGATCGATCTGATGAGCGGCTTTCACCCCGATCTCACCGGCCGGGAGAACTCCTACGTCCGCGGTGCGCTGCTCGGCCTGACACGGACCGAAATGAACGAGCGCATGCCGGGCATCGAGGCTTTCGCCGCCATCGGCGAGTTCTTCGACGCACCGCTCCGTTCGTACTCGGCCGGCATGATCCTGCGCGTGGCCTTTGCCGTCGCCACGACGGTCGACGCCGACATCCTGCTGATTGACGAGGCTCTGGCCGTGGGTGATGCTGAGTTTCAACGGAAGTGCGAGGCCCGGATCGCGGAGTTCCGCACACGAGGCGTCACCTTCGTCGTCGCGTCACACTACTTGCAGCAACTGCTTCAGATCTGCGATCGCGTGGCATGGATCGAAGCGGGCAGAATCCGTCAACTCGGAGCACCGCGCGACGTCATAACCGCGTACATCGCCGCCCACACATGAATGGGCTGCCTGCTACCGAAGGTTTCGTCTTCACCCTTCCCGCGTCGCGGGTCATGGATTGGGGTTTTCAAGAACGGCGATAGGATGTGATTCGCGCAGGCACCCCGTACGCGATCACGTCGTCGGGGATGTCGCGAACCACGACGGCGCCGGCGCCGATGATCGTGCGTGCTCCCACGCGGCGCTCCGACGCGACGCTCGCACCGAGCGCGATGAAGGCCTCGTCGCCGATGCGAACGTTGGCGCCCACGGTCGCCCCGGCGGAAACATGCACGAAATCGCCGAGGATGGTGTCGTGATCGACGGAGGATTTCGTGTTGAGCAGCACGCCGCGCCCCACATTGGCACGGGGTAGAACCAACGCTCCCGCGGAGACCATCGAGCCTTCGCCGATCGTGGCCGTGGGGGCAATCGAAGTGAACGGATGGATCGCTGTGGCGAGGGCCTCGCCGCTCGCCAGCAGCCGCTCGGTGAGCGCACGGCGTTTGGCATTGTCACCGATGGCCAGGACGATGGCATCGTGATCGATCGTGGAAAGCGCGTCGATCGAGCCGAGCACTGACAGGCCGAGAACGGCTTGACCAACGGATGCGAAGTCGTCGACGAAGCCGATCGGCTCTCCGGAAGAACCGGCTTCATGGGCACGCTGGAGAATATCGGCAACGATCGAGCCCTGAGAGCCCGCTCCGACGATGACGATTCTCCGTCGTGACCAATCGACCGGCGATCTCAAGCGAGGTACGCTATCGTACTTCCCGGCGCGAGCAATCTGTCAACCAATCCATCTCAGCCGATCGGGCGCCTTCCCGGGTTCCGCCCGGAGCTTCGTCAGACTGCATGCGCGGAAACCTGTTCAGCGACGGCGGTGCAGACGTACGCGATCTCTTCGTCGGACAGGTTCGGCGACATGGGCAACGCCAGCGTCGTCCGGCCTGCTGCTTCGGCCGCGGGGAAGTCTCCCTCGATGAAGCCGAATTGTTTGACGTAATACGGTTGCAGGTGAATCGGCCAGAAGTAGGCGCGCGTCATGATGCCTCGCGACGCCATGCCCTGCATCACGGCGTCGCGGTCGATCTCGGGCGCCCGCCGGATGATGTAGAGCAACCAGGTGCGGACGCTTCCCGCGGGCGGATCAGCAAGAGGCGTCACACCGTCCACGCCTGACAGCAGGGCCGTGTAACGATCAGCCACGGCTCTTCTCTTGCGCAGCAATTCGTCGATGCGGGTAAATTGCGACAGGCCGAGCGCCGCGCTCATTTCGTCGATTCGATAGTTGAATCCGAGCCGGTCGTGACGCTGTTTCCTGTTGTCCCGGCTCCGCCCTTGATTGCGCAGGCCGCGAAACAGCTCCGCCCACTCCTCGTGATCCGTGAGAAGCATGCCCCCTTCACCCGTCGTGAGCTGTTTGTTCGGGTAGAAGCCGAAAGCACCCGCGTCTCCCCATCGCCCGGCGTAGATGCCGCCGGAGCTCGCACCGACGGCCTCGCAAGCGTCCTCGATGACGGCGATTCCGGCCTCGCGAGCTTCGTTGACGATCTCGCCGATGTCCGCCATGCGGCCGAACAGATGCACCGGCAGGACGGCCCGAAGCACTCCAGGCGAGTTGCGCGACGAGCGCGGAAGCAACGATCGCCAGCCGCCCCGCCGGTGGGCAAGATCGCGAAGGACCTCGATCGTTTTCTGCGCATCGATCGTCAGCGTCACGGGATCGATGTCCACGAAGACCGGGATTCCGCGCTCGTACAGGATTGCGTTCGCCGAGGCGACGAACGAATAGGGCGAGGTGATGACGTAATCGCCCTCGCTCACGCGAGCGGCGATCATGGCCAGGTGAAGCGCCGCCGTGCCGCTCGAGACCGCCACGGCGAATCGGGCTTCGAAGCGTTCGGCGACATCCTTCTCGAACCGCTCCGTCACCGGTCCGGAGGCGAGATACCCCGACCGCAGCACGTCGGTGACGACGCGGATGTCGTTCTCGTCGATGTCCGGAGAGGAGAGAGGAATCACAGCGTTACGATAGCGCAATTGTTAACGAGACGGGTTTCTCGCCGCGACCTAGTGCCTCGTCAAGATTGTTTCTGTGGGTGATTTGCGAGCGCCGGTGGGCCGGATGCGAGGCGCCGCGACGAAGCGATGCTGGGACATCGTTGAGGAGCGGCAACGAAGCAGACGATCCTCCGCCGCCGCAAAGCACCCATAGAAACAATCTTGACGAGGCACTAGCCTCTCAGCTCGGACCGGACGCGGCGACTCGCCACGATCGGCGAAGCGACGCGATGCAACGGCCGATCGCGTGTTGAACCCGTCGCCGGACGAAACGGGGAATTGAGAAGCCATGGCGTCGCATGCCGCGATACACGCCGAGGCACATCGGAAGCAAGCGAACCGGCAGAGCGATCGCGCGCCAGATACTCACCGCGATCCTGTAGTGGCGATCCGCCGGCTGCCGCATAGCGGCCAGGAGCTGCTCCGTATCCGTAACCGCTCTGGCAAGCGTGAATCGATCGAGCATCAGGCGACGCCCGTTTTCTCCGAGGCGACGGCCCAGATCACGGTCGCGAAGCAGCCGCACCAGCGCCGCGGCAAGAGCGGCCGGATCATCGACCGGCACGACGAGTCCTGTCTCTTCGTGTCGAACGGTGTCGGCAAAGCCCCGGATATCGGACACCACCAGCGGCCTGGCCATCAGCAGCGACTCGACCGTGCCGCCCAGATTGTCGCTCAATGAGCACTGCACGGAGATGTCGAGCGCCGCGAGCACGTCCGGGATATCGCTCCGCTCTCCCGGAAAGAGCGTAAAGCTGCTGACACCGAGGCGGTTCACGAGCTCCTTCAGCTCTTGCTCGTATGCCGGTCCGCCCTGACCCCAGCCGCGGCCCACCAGGATGAACCTGGCGTCGGGAAAGCTCCCGAGCACGGACGGGATGGCGCGAATCAGAACCTCATGCCCTTTGATGCCGCGTCCCAGAAGGGGGGAAGGGACCAGGCCGGGCGCGTTCGCCGGGGGGTAGAAGTACGCGATCTTTCCGATGACGGGGGTGCCGGGAGCGATCCCCAGTTCCTGACGCACGCGGGAGCCGTCGGCGAGCGCTGGATCGTGCCGGGACTGATCGACAGCGTAGTAGATCAGCTCGATCTGTTTCTCAGGGAGCGCGTGGCGGAGCATCAACTCGCGTGTGTGGGTGCACGATGCGATCGTGACGGTGTCGCAGAAGGAGGTGCCGGCCTCAATCGGACCGAGGATGTCGGACTCCATCGAGTAGGGATGAGCATTCGCGCCGAGGTGGACGGGAACGTCAGCGATCCACGACGCGAGGCGCGCCGTCACCACGGAATTGACGATGTGGCTGTGCACCACGTCGGGGCGCAATCGGCGCAGCAAGCGCGCCAGGCGGAGCAGCGCGGTGGTCTTTCGCATCACGCCCGGAACGGCAAACAGGATGTCGACGCCGGCCACGTGACAGGGAATGCCGAGCGCGTGGAGTTGCGCGCCGATTCCGCCGTCAATTGCCGGGATGATCGCGGCGACATCATGCCCGAGCCTTTTCTGCTCGGCCATGAGAGCAATCATCCACGGCGCCCCTGTCGCCGTCGCCGCGACATGCACGATCTTTAGCGGCTCAACGGTGACCATCGCTGACTTAGCATAGCAGCGTGCATGTGAAGACAGCCGCGGAGTGGAACGACGAGCGTGACGCGCTGCTCGGCGCGCTGCGGGACTTCGCGTCGATCATGAAGCAGAGGCCGTTCAACAACCGGCAGGGTCTCCGG
>DASQGS010000188.1:0-9499 GCA_035632455.1 Thermoanaerobaculia bacterium
GACGGCCGTCTCTACGTCCCGGATTCGAGCAATATGCTCAGCACCCTCGCCGCGTTCGCCTCGATGGGCGTAGGGCTCCCGTACTTCATCGCCCGGGCGGAGGGAGCGCCGGGCGACATCACATCGATCACCTTCGAGTACGGGACGATGTTCACCTTGAGCGCGGGCCTGATGAACCTGCTCCTCATCCTTGACTCGTTCGACATCGCGGAGGATCGCAAGCAATGAGCATCTTCCGGGACCATCTCGTCCTGATGTTTCTTTATGCGGTGGCCATCGCGCTTTTCTTCACGCTGCTCTGGAAGAAAGAGCGGCCGGAGCAGATCCGCTACTTCTTCCTCATCTTCTGTTCGCTGTTCTTCGGCGGGATCGCGCTGGCGTGGCTGATGTTCCCGTTCCCGCTGCGGTGAACGCCTCGGCTGGCCGAGGCGGCGCGGGGGAATCGCGATGAAACTCGCAATCGTCGCCGGTGAGGCTTCAGGCGACCTCCACGCCTCGGAGGTGCTGCACGAGCTGCGCCAGCTCGATCCCGCGCTCACCGCCTTCGGCATCGGCGGCGATCTCCTCGCCGCCGAGGGGATGACGCTGCTCCATCACGCACGAGAGATGGGCATCGTCGGTCTCTTCAATGTCATCCGCCACCTCGGGATGTTCCGGCGCATTCTCCGCGAGCTCATCGACCGCATCGCCGCCGAGCGCCCCGACGCCGTCCTTCTCGTCGACTATCCCGAGTTCAACATGCGCGTCGCCCGCGCCTGCCGCGAGCTCGGAATCCGCGTGATCTATTACATTTCGCCGCAGATCTGGGCGTGGCGGCAGGGGAGGGTAAAGCTGATCGCGAAGCTCGTCGATCACATGATCGTCATCTTCCCGTTCGAGGAGGATTTCTACCGTAAGCACGGCGTGCCGGTGACCTACGTTGGACATCCGCTGGTCGAGCAGCTCGATCACGTCAAGCGGCGAGCGAACGGAGCCGGTGAAACCACGGTTCGCCTGGCGCTCATGCCCGGGTCGCGGCGGATGGAGATTGCCTCGCTGCTTCCGCCGATGCTCGATACCGTGGCCATTCTCCGCCGCGAGATCGACATCGACGCCTATGTGATCCAGGCGCCGACGATCTCATCGGCCGAGCTCGAGGCGATCATGTCGGTGCACGGCGGCGCGGTTCCGATCGTCGCTCACGACGGTGGGCAGGCCCTGGCCGATGCCGACGTGTCGCTCTCCTCCTCGGGAACGGCGACGCTGGAGTCGGCGATCGTAGGGACTCCGGTCGTTGTGATGTATAAGCTCAGCCGCGCCAACTACCTTCTCGGGAAGCTGCTCGTGAAAGTGCCCTATTTCAGCCTGGTGAACATCGTCGCCGGAGATCGCGTCGTGCCGGAGCTGTTGCAGCGGGAGGTCGAGGGCAAGCGCATTGCCGTCGAGGTCCGTAAACTCCTCGATCCGAAACATCGCGCGACCGTCACCGCGGCGCTCGATGGCGTCCGCCGGAAGCTCGGCGAGCGGGGAGCGAGCCGAAGGGCGGCGCAAGCGATCATGGACGTCATTCACCGATGAAGATTCTCAGGCGGCTCTACAAATACCTCCGGAACTACAAGGCGTGGGCTGCGCTCGCTTTCGGCGCGATGCTCATGTTCTCGGCGATGAATGTGGCCATGATCGCTCTGATCGAGCCGCTCATCGACGTCGGCCTGACGCCGCCGGGAACGAAGACAGTCGTGCGTGCCACGCCCTCGCGAGAGCAGTTGACGAAGAAGTGGCTGGCCGACAAGGTCCTCAATCGCGACCAGCCGGAGGGACATCGCGGCTGGCTGATCGACAACGGCGACCGCGCGGCGTCACGGTTTCAGGCATGGTGGAGGGCGGGCACCCCGAAGACGAAGTTCAAGCGCATTCTCGAGGGTCTGGTGCTCATCTTCCTGATCCGCGGGCTCTCGGAGTTCTTCTCGGCGTACGCATTCCAGAAGGTCGGACTGTCGACCGTCCGCGATCTTCGCAACGATCTCTACGAGCGCCTGATCTCGCAGAGTCATCGATTCTTCTCGCAGCGCTCGACCGGCGAGATGGTGAGCCGGATCGTCTCGGATGCCGATGCCATTCAGGCGGCCGTATCGATGCGCATGGGCGACCTCTTTCAGGAATCGTTCACGTTGTTCGGCCTGATCGCTCTGGTCTTCATCACGAATCCAGAGCTCGCCCTCTTCTGCCTCGTTGTGGCTCCGATCATGGTCTTTCCCATCGTGCAGCTCGGATTGCGCCTTCGCGGAACGACGCATCGCTCGCAGGAGCGCATGGCCGACATCACGACGCTGCTGGAGGAGACCATCCGCGGCGTGCGCATCGTCAAGGCCTTCACGATGGAGAAATTCGAGATCGGCCGTTTTCGCGAGGCGACGCGGCGGCATCTGCGATGGAATCTGAAGGCGCAGAGGATCCAGGCGATCACCTCGCCGGTGATGGACCTGCTCTCCGGCCTCTGCTTCGTGGCGCTCTTTATCTACGCGCAGCGGCGCATCGCCACCGGTTCGCTGTCGCTTGGATACTTCCTGCAATTCCTGGCCGCACTTGCGGCGATGTACCAGCCAATCAAGAAGCTAAGCAAGGTGAATCTCTCGGTCAATCAGGCCATCACGGCCTCGGAGCGCGTCTTCCGAATGCTCGATGTCGAGAATGAGGTCGAGGATAAGCCGAGTGCCGTGGAGCTGAAGGGCGTCGGCCGGGGCATCCGCTACGAGGATGTGGCGTTCGCATACGGCGAGGAACCGGTCCTGAAGGACGTGACGCTAACCGTGGCTCCCGGCGAGATCGTCGCGGTCGTCGGCGGATCGGGCGCCGGAAAGTCGACGCTGGTGAATCTGCTGCCGCGGTTCTACGACGTGACGGGCGGGCGGATCACCGTCGACGGCAAAGACGTGCGCGACGTGACCCTCGGCTCGCTGCGCGGCCTCACCGGTTTCGTAACCCAGGAGGTCGTGTTGTTCAACGACACCGTGCGCAGCAACATCGCCTACGGCCGGGGTGACATCGACGAGCAGCGGGTCATCGATGCCGCGCGTGCGGCGAATGCGCACGAGTTCATCTCTGCGCTCCCCGAGGGCTACGAAAGCATCATCGGAGAATCGGGCGTGCTCCTCTCCGGCGGACAGCGCCAGCGCATCGCGATCGCCCGAGCGCTCTTCAAAGACCCACCGATTCTGATCCTCGACGAGGCCACCTCGGCGCTGGACACGGAGTCGGAGCGGCTCGTGCAGAACGCGCTCGACAGCCTCATGCGCGGCCGCACGACGCTGGTGATCGCTCATAGATTGTCCACGATTCGCAATGCCAACAAGATCGTCGTCCTCGACAAAGGAGAGGTCGCCGAGGTCGGCACCCACGACGAGCTGATGGCCTTCCGCGGTGTCTATCGGAAGCTCCATGACATGCAATTCCTGGAAGATGACCGGCCACTTCGCGAGGTAAACGTCTAGTGTTGGATTGGAGCAAGCCTCACGCGGAGAGGCGGAGAGTGCCTGTGTCATCCTGAGCCGGCGGCACCCCGGAGGGGTAGAGCGCGGCGAAGGATCTCCTTGGTAGATCGCTGTTTTCGCAAGGAGATCGTTCGGCGCGCTTCACCTCTCCGGGGTTTCGCCGCCTCAGGATGACACCGCGTGAACATTCAATTGAACATTCACCATTCAACATTCACAATTCCCCTTCCTATGATCAACAGCATGACCGGCTTCGGCCGCGCCGCACGGGCGCTCTCGTCACGGTACTTCGTCGCTGTGACGGCGAAGAGCGTGAACCACCGTTTTCTCGAAGCCTCGGTGCGCCTGCCAGAGTTCTTCTGGGATGCAGAGCCGATGGTTCGGGCTATCGCCGCCGAGATCTTTGCCCGCGGAAAGGTCGACATCTCGATCCGCGTGCAGCGGACGTCGCAGCCGGAGTACAGCGTCCGGATCAACGAGCAGATCGCGAACGCAGTCATTCCGCGGCTGCGGTCCATGGCCGAGGAGCACGACGTCGGGCACAGCTTCACCGGCGGCGATCTGCTCAGGATTCCTGATCTGTTGCAGGTCGACGCCATCGACGTGGAGACCACGGACGAGGAGCGCGAGGCGCTCGGGAGTCTCGTCCGCGAGGCGCTGGCGCAGATGCAGGCGATGCGCGCCAGGGAAGGGGAGTCGCTGCTGGCCGACATCACGGCGCGCGTGGCGGCGATCCGCACGCTGCAGGAGGAGTTGGCCGGTCATCGCGAGGAGATCCGGCGCGAACTTTTCGCGGCGTTCGAGCTACGGGTCAAGGAGATCGCCTCGGCCGCCGGCGTCGACGTCGATCAGCAGCGCATCGCCCAGGAAGTCGTGCTCATGGTCGAGAAGGGCGACATCGCCGAGGAGCTGACGCGCCTCACCCATCACCTCGATCAGATGGAGAAGGCCATCAACGGTCGCGAGCCGGCGGGCAAGAAGCTCGATTTTCTCTCCCAGGAGATGCTGCGCGAGAACAACACCATGGGCTCGAAATCGCGCTCCGCGAGGCTCCGGACCCTCGTTGTAGAATTGAAGACCGAGGTCGAGCGGATTCGCGAACAGGTGCAGAATGTCGAGTAGTCTCAACTTCCATTCCGACGGCACGCTGTTCGTCGTCTCCGGGCCGTCGGGCGCCGGGAAGACGACGCTCATCGACGAAGTCCGCAAGAAGCTCGAGCCGATTGGTATCAGTCTCTACTTCTCCGTCTCCCACACCACTCGCCCTCCGCGCACCGGCGAGGTCAACGGCAAGAGCTATCACTTCGTCAGCCACGACCGGTTTGAGGAGATGATCGAGCGGGGGGAATTTATCGAGTGGGCTCACGTTCATGAGCAGTTGTACGGAACATCGCGAAAGGAAGTCCTGATTCGTCTGAAGGGCGGCGAGGATGTCATTCTCGACATCGATTACCAGGGCGCCCGGCAGATTGCCCGCGATCCGGACCTCGGCGACAAAAGGCGGTCATCGAACATCTTCATCTTCCCGCCGTCGCTCGAGCAATTGGAGCACCGGCTCCGCTCCCGTGGACTCAACACTGATGCCGAGATCGAGACCCGTCTCCGCAAGGCTCTGGCCGAGATCGACGCAAGCAAGGGTTTCTACGACTACATCATCATCAATGACAAATTGCAGATCGCGACGGAGTGCCTCAAGGGCGTGATCATCGCGAAGAAGTTGCACACGAAGACGGCGCTCGAGACCATCAAAGAGATGGCCGATCGTTTCAAGGAGGAACACAATGGAAGGACTCCCCGAGGGCATTGACAGCAAGTTCCGCTACGTGTTGCTCGTTTCCAAGCGGGCGGAACAGCTCGTCCAGGGCGCCCAGCCGCGCATCCGGTCGAAGCACGCCAAGCCCACGCGCATTGCCATGGAAGAGATCGAGAAGAATCAGGTGAAGTGGCAGCTCAGCCCGCCGGTCGATGAGCCGACCGCGCTCGATCAGCAGGGATGAGAATCGTCCTCGGCGTTTCGGGCGGCATCGCGGCCTACAAAGCGCCGGATCTGGTCAGGCGGCTACGCGATATCGGCGCGGCGGTTCGGGTCATCCTGACTCCGAATGCCGCGCGCTTTGTTTCTCCCCTTTCCCTGTCCGTCGTCTCCGAACATGGCGTGATCGTCGATCAGTGGGGCGATCCGGAGAAGGGCGGCGTCGATCACATTGAGCTGGCCCGCTGGGCCGACCTTCTGCTCGTCGCTCCCGCCACCGCGAACATCCTGGCGAAGCTCGCCGTTGGCATCGCGGATGACGCGCTCTCCACGTACGCCGTCGCTCACCGCGGCGAGGTCATCGTCGCGCCGGCGATGAATACCGGCATGCTGCATCATCCGACGGTGATCGAGAACATCGAGAAACTGCGCGCTCGCGGCGTGGCCATCATCGAGCCCGACTCCGGCCTCCTCGCCTGCGGCGACGAGGGCGCGGGACGCCTCCCCGATGTCCCGGTGATCGTCGAGCGCGTCCGCGTGCAGATGGGCGCGCGCGATCTGCTCGGCCACCGCGTTCTCGTCACCGCCGGCCCGACGCGCGAGCCGATCGATCCGATTCGCTACATCTCCAATCGATCGTCGGGAAAGATGGGCTATGCGGTCGCCGAGGCGGCGCGACGACGCGGAGCGAGCGTCACGCTGATCTCAGGTCCGACGTCGATCGCAGAACCAGCGGGCGTGGAGATCACGCGCGTGACGACGGCGAAGGAAATGTATGACGCGGTGATGGCTCATCTGGATGGCCACGACATCGTGATCAAGGCCGCCGCCGTCGCCGACTTCGCGCCTGCCGAAGTCGCCCCTCGCAAGATCAAGAAACACGACGGAGTCGACGAGCTCAACATCGTTCTTCAGAAGACTCCCGATATCCTGGCCGCTGTTGCCGGAGCGGACAAGCGCCCGTTCGTCGTCGCATTCGCCGCGGAGACCGATCAGGTCGAGGAGCATGCCCGCGAGAAGCTGCTGCGCAAGAAAGCCGACCTCATCGTTGCGAACGACGTGACGGACCCGGCCGTCGGCTTCGACTCCGATGACAACGAGGTCCTGGTCATCGGCCGAGACGGCGCGACGACCCGCCTGGCAAGGGCGCCGAAGAGCGTCATCGCCGGCCGAATTCTGGACTTGGTCGTGGCAAGGCTGTAGAGGAGCGCGGCCGTCCCGGTCGCACTCGCGCGAACTGCACGTCATCCTGAGCCGCCCATTCGACTCGCTCCGCTCGCTCAGGGCAGGCTCCGAGGGCGAAGGATCTCCTTGGAACGGTGATTCTCGCAAGGAGATCCTTCGGCGCGCTACACCCCTCCGGGGTTTCGCCGCCTCAGGATGACGTGAACGTGGCTCGCCCCGACCTCGACCTGCTAGTCGTTATCGCCTTCGCAGGCCAGTAGCTCTTTGTCCGTGATCTTCCAGTAGGCGTTGTCATTGCAGAGGCTTACCTTCTCGATCACGCACTCGTCGTCATCTTCGTCGACGATCTTGACGTCGAACTTCTCGCACGGGATGCCGTTGAGCGTAAACGACGTGCCCGCGGCGATGATGTGGTCGCCAAGCTGATCGGGACCCCACTCGTCAGATGCGGTCGGCGCAAGGTAGAGATGGTGGATGTCCCATTTGCTGTTGTTGATGATCTTGACGCTGGAGGCGGCGAACGCTGAGCTCGCTGCTGCGACGGTCAGCACCACCGCGGTAAGACACACTCGTGACAGAAACTTCTTCATGAACCCTCCTTAGGTTGTCTCGGACCCCGGACCGGGGGAGGGCGAGTATAGCCCGCATGGCCTTCCGGACCTCTGCGAAACGGCTGATGTCGTCAAAGACTGTATGCGCGGTTGTCATGCTACAGTCGCCGCATGGACCGCGATCTTCTTGCCGAGCTCGCGTTGTTGCGCGACCTCGGGTTTACGCATCTCGACATTCCGAAGGCCGCCGCCGCAACGGGTGAGCACGCTCAGATCGATGCTGCGGCGCGCACGCCGGTGACGAGCCGGCGGCAATCTCCTCCTGCTGCCGCTCCGAAGCCACGCGCTTCCGCAGCCGGCGATGCCTCGGGCCCTGCCACCGGAGACATCACCACCGCCGAGTCTCTCGACGATCTCTGCGCCCTCTCGGCCGCGTGCAACCGTTGCCGACTCGCGCGCGGGAGAACCCAGGTCGTCTACGGCGTCGGCAATTCAGACGCCGATCTGATGTTCGTCGGTGAGGCGCCGGGCCGCGATGAGGACTTGCAGGGCGAGCCGTTCGTCGGCCGCGCGGGCCAGCTCCTGACCGACATCATCAGGGCCATGAAACTCAGCCGCGAGATGGTCTACATCGGCAACGTCATCAAGTGCCGCCCGCCGGAGAATCGCAATCCCGAGCCCGACGAGCTCGACGCCTGCCGTCCGTTGATCCGGCGTCAGATCGAGCTGATCAAGCCGCGCGTCATCGTGACCCTCGGCCGCTTCGCGCTGCAGAGCCTCACCGAGCGCGCGTACTCGATCTCTTCGCTGCGCGGAAAGTGGCTTGCCTACGGCGACATCAAGCTAATGCCGACGTATCACCCCGCATACCTTCTGAGAAATCCCGCGGCAAAGAAGGACGTGTGGGCGGACATGAAAAAGGTCATGGCCGAGCTCGGCATCGAGGCCTGAGGAGCAGCTATCCTTCCGGCGAGCATGACGCATCCTACGCTGACGACATTGGGCACGGCCGTCGCCGTGATCCTCTCCGGTTGCGCCGCGATCTCGTTTGCGCATCCCGTTGAGCCGCGTGCGAGCCTCGCGGACACCATCGACGCGATCATCGCCGCCCCTCCGCACGACCACGCCATCTGGGGCATCGTCGTCGAGGATGAGAATGGCAGGGTTCTCTACGAGCACCATGCGCACACATTGTTGATGCCAGCGTCCAACCGGAAGCTGTTCGCTTCGGCGACGGCCGCCGAATGCCTCGGTCTTTCGCGGCGGCTCCTGACCGAGCTCTGGCTCGATGGAACGCAGGACGGCGCCGAGCTCAACGGTGACGTGGTGCTGAAAGGCGGGGGAGATCCATCGCTCGGCGGCCGGTACGCGTTCAACCGCGACGACGTCTTCGCGCCGTTCATCGCCGCGCTGCGGGCGCGCGGCATTCGAAAAATCCGAGGCGACGTCGTGGCCGATGTCTCGGCGTTCGATCGCGACACCATTCCGGGAAGTTGGAAGAACGGCAATCTCGGCAGCGACTACGCCGCGCCGGTCGACGCCCTCGCGTACAACGAGAACGTCGTCGGCGTGGTGATCCGCGACGCCGACTGCCGCGAGACGATGATCGAGACCGACCCGCCGTTCGTTCCGGCGACGGGGCACGTGACGTGTGCCGCCGGCGGCGAGCCCATCATCCGAACGACGGCGACGAATGCGGTGTCGGTCGATGGCTCGCTGCGGACCGCTGACGCGGCGAGCTTCGAGGCGCTGGTTGCGGCCGGCGATCCGGCGCTGTACGCCGCGCAAGCGTTGGCGGATTCACTGATGCGCGCCGGGATCGTCGTGACCGGCGCGACGCGAGTGAGCGCGAAGCCGCGGGCGTGGCGCGAGCGCCTCGCCGTCATCGAAGGGCCGCCGCTTTACGACCTGCTTCCAATCGTGCTGAAGAACAGCCAGAACCTCTACGCGGAGATGCTGCTGAAATCGCTGTCGGTCTCGCCGTCGGGCCCGGCGTCGTACGGCGCGTCGCTCGACATCGAGCGGGCCTTCCTCATCTCCGAGGTCGGCGCCGGCACGAACGAATTCCGCTTCGTCGACGGCTCGGGGCTCGCGTCGGACGACCTCGTCACGCCGGCTGCGATCGTGAAAGTGCTGCGCTGGATGAATGACCCCGTGCGGCGCGGCATCTTCTGGAGCCTGCTCGCGACGCCCGGCGAGGAAGGGACGCTGCACCACCGCCTCCTCGATCTCGCCCCGCGCCTTCGCGGGAAGACCGGGACGATCAACGGAGTCAACGCCCTCTCGGCCATCCTCCTCGGACGCGACGGTCGCTACCGGTA
>DASQGS010000189.1:0-2857 GCA_035632455.1 Thermoanaerobaculia bacterium
GATGTCGCCTACGATCGTGTTGCGGGGAGGCAAGCCGCTCCTGGCCCTCGGCACGCCCGGAGGAACGCGCATCCCCACCACGCTCCTGCAGGTGCTGCTCAACGTGCTCGTCTACGACAAGCCGCTGTTCGACGCCATTGCCGCGCCGCGGTTCCACCAGCAGGGCCGGCCCGACCAGGTCGACTACGAGCGGCTTCTGGCACCGGCTGCGACGATCGAGGCGCTCGGCGCAATGGGTCACGGCGTGAAGATCACCCCGGAGCCGATCGGCGACGTTCAGGCGCTGATGTTCTCGAACGGCACGATCACCGCCGTTGCCGATCCGCGCGGGCCGGGTGCGGCGGGCGGGTACTGAACTGTCGTTAGGCTGTTAGATTCTGCCGCTTGGCACGTGTGTTTTTTACCACAGAGGACACAGAGTGCATGGAGACGTTTGGCGCCAAGTCTCCGTGGTCTCTGCGTCCTCTGTGGTGAAAAACAACACGAGGCATCGCGAAGATCCGCCTAACGCTGCATCCGCCGGATTCCGGTGGCGCCGGCGATGATCGCGTCGGTCGCTTCCGTCGGGAAGAAGCCGGTCTCGATGACGCCGGCCAGCGCGCGCAGCCCGTTCACGACGTCGGCGATGTCGCGGCCGTTCGGTAGGCGAACGTCGAGGATGCGATTGCCTTCGTCGGTGATGCGCGGCTGATCGCCGGCCATCCGGAGCGACGGCTGCAGGCCTTCGCGCTCGAAGCGGCGGAAGAGGACGTCGAGGGCAAAGGGTGTCACCTCGACCGGCAGCGGTTTGACGCCGAGGCGCTCGACGAGCTTCGATTCGTCGGCGATGACGATGAAGCGCTTCGCCTGCTGCTCGACAATCTTTTCGCGCAGAAGCGACGCGCCGTGGCCTTTGACGAGGCGCAGCTTCGGGTCGATCTCGTCTGCTCCGTCGATGGCCAGGTCGATCGGCGCGACCGCGGCCAGCGCCTGCGTGGCCACTCCGACCGAGTGGGCCAGCTTCTCGGTCTTTTCGGATGTGCAGGTGCAGCGGATGTCGCGCAACTGCTGCGCCGCGAGGGCGGCACCGAGGAGCTTCACGAACTCCTCCGCCGTCGAACCGCTGCCCAGCCCCAGGGACATCCCGCTGCGGACGTCACTCAGGGCTTCTCGCGCGGCTTCGATCTTGAGTTCCTGTGGAGTCATTCGTCCTCCGCCTCGACAGATCGCAGATGTCAGATTGCAGATCGCAGGTCACTGAGGGCGGGCGGTGCCTGCGATCTGCGATCTGCGATCTGCCATCTGCGATCTAATCCGCCTCCGTCTTCGCGACCGTCACGTCGAATCGCCACTCGTAATTCTTGTAGAAGAACGATATCAGCGACGCGAAGGGGTGATTGAGGGGCTTGTTGATCTTCGTTTCGAACAGCGGGTAGAGCGGCGTCGGGCTTTCGTAGTGCCAGACGAGATCGGCGTGGCCCTTCGTCGGGTCGGTCGGATGCCG
Organism: Thermoanaerobaculia bacterium; assembly: GCA_035632455.1. Taxonomy (GTDB): domain Bacteria; phylum Acidobacteriota; class Thermoanaerobaculia; order Gp7-AA8; family Gp7-AA8; genus DASQGS01. The sequence goes on from DASQGS010000189.1 coordinate 1,484, forward strand.
TATGAATTCGCGCAGACCGTCGTAGTGCTTGTAGCAGATGAGCGCGCGGAAGCACGGGCCGCGTGCGCTCGGCGCCGTGCCGAGGATCGGGAAGCCTTTGGGCGTGACATGGCCGATGACGGAGGTCGTCCCGTCGGCGGAAAGAGAGCGCGTGACCGTCAGATATCCGGCGCGTTGAAGGTTGTCGAGCGTGCGCAGCGCCTTCTCGTCGTAGTCGTCTTTCGGCTCCGCGGCGCTCCACCAGACGCGCTGCGGAACTTCCGCGTAGACCGGCTCGCGCGCGAACTGGTAACGGCTGATGATCTGCTGGGCTTTGGCCGCGGTGAGGGGCTCCCGGCGGGCGCAGGAAAGTGCGAGCACGAGGATTGCGAGCGCATGAACTCCTTGACTCGACTTTGTCAGCATGTTATCCCCGCACGCCTCGCCCGGAGGCTGGAGCACCGGCTCTCCAGCCGGTCCCGGCCTGAGAACTGAGCCAAACACTTGATCGACAGAATTCTCGACGCCCTCGCACGCCTCTGCCTCAAGCACAGCAGGCAGATCGCCATCGTCGCGCTGATTCTCGGCGTGCTCTCGGTCGCCGCCGCCCTGCGGCTGTCGTTCGATCCCGATCTGCTCAATCTCATTCCTCAGAAGAACCGCCAGGTCAACGAATTCCGAAAAGTCCTCCGCGACCTCGGCACGATCGATTATCACATCGTCGTCCTCTCCATCCCCGCCGGACGCGACCCGCACGACTACGACTCGCTCGTCCAGAACATCGCCGACGGTTACAGGGCCAGCCCGCTGATCGACGATGTCAGCTACCGCCTGCCGAATCCTCTCGACTTCGTTCAGATCGTTCTGCCGCGAGCGCTTCTCTTCCTCACTCCCGACGAATTGCACGACGTCGCGCAGAAGCTCTCCGACGCCGGCATTCGCGAATCGGTGGCGCGCAATCGTTCGCTGCTGCAGACCCCGCAGGCATTCGCGCTCAAACAGCTCGTGCAGTACGACCCGTTCAACCTCGCGCCGATCTTCCTGAAGAAGTTCCAGTCGGCAGGCGGCGGCTTCAAGATCGACACGTCGAGCGGCTACTACCTTTCGGCGGATCACACGATGCAGCTGATCCTGACCAAGCCGAAGCACCCGGCGCAGGACGTGCCGTTCGGCCAGAAGCTGCTGGCCGAGGGATCGATCATCGAAGCGCGGGCGCTCGCGAATTTTCAGAAGGACGCCGCGCCGGGAACACCGCTGCCGACCATCGCGCATACGGGCGGATACGAGATCGCGGTCGGCGACGCAAACCTGATCCGCCAGGACGTGATCGTGAACGTCGTCGGCTCGGTGATCGGCGTTCTGCTTCTCTTCCTCTACGCATTCCGGCGAGGCGCG
>DASQGS010000190.1:0-17460 GCA_035632455.1 Thermoanaerobaculia bacterium
GACCACTGACGGGATGCACTGTGCCTCCGACAAACGCATACACACCGGGCGGCTCGCCCTGCGCAGCCGCGGCCACGAGCAGCGCCGTCAGACAGATCGACGGCAACAGACGATGAACGCTCATCGACGCCTTCCTCCTCAGGTCGGAATGAGCGGGGAGGATAACATGTGGCCGGGCTTCGGCTACGACCGCTGCGACTCGCAAGGCATGCGCACAGAACACCTCCACCGTGGCACACATGAATGGGGGTCAGTCGCTGGCCTTCCTGGCTATGCGGAGCTTGGCGGCTCGACGCCTACGATCGTCGCGACGTGGCCGCCAGGATCGCGGCGATCAGCTCTGCCGGCGCGTTATCGAGGATTTCCCCCGGCGGGGAGTCGACGGCCTTCATCGTCCGGATCGTTTCTTTGTAGCTGGCGAGATAGGCCACGCACGAGGGACAGACGGCGAGATGGCGCTCAAATTCCAACCGCTCCCGCGAATCGAGCGCACCGTCGAGGTAGTCGCAGATGAACGAGATCAGCGCCTTGCAGGTGATGTAGGAGCGTTCGTTCATGCCGTCTCTCTCATGTGCGGATCAAGCAGCGCGCGGAGCGCCTGGCGTCCGCGGTGAAGTCGGATCTTCACGGCGTTCGGCGAGATGCCCAGGTGCTCTGCGGTGTCCTCCGTGCTCAGCTCCTCAATATCACGAAGGAGGACGATCTCGCGATACGTATCGGGCAGTTGATCGATGAGAGACCGCACGAGGTTGCGGAGCTCGGTGCGTTGGAGGATGGTGTCGGCGGACTCGGTCCACGGCACGTTCGGCACGACCTCATGGCCATCCTCGAGAAAGCGCGGCAGATGTTGCTCGATGTCCTCCTCCGGCCGGCGGCGCTGCGACCGCAGCCGCATGAGGCAGGAGTTGACCGTGATCCGATGCAGCCAAGTCGAGAGGCGCGAGCCCGCTCGGAAGCCGGCGATCGATTTGAAGACGGAGATGAACGCATCCTGCAGCGCGTCGCGCGCGTCCTCCTCCGATCGCATGAAACGCCGCGTTACGCGCAGCAGCGGTCCGGCCTGACTGCGTACCAGCCTCTCGAACGCGTGCGAGTCGCCGGCTTTCAACCGCGCCAGGAACGAGGCATCGTCCAAGGAGGAATTCGGGTCGGCAGGGGGATCCATATAGGCCGGAGTCGGTTCGGGCTCCGCCGGGGGATTATCCGCAAAAGGGAGAGCGTCTGTCATCCCGTATCATCCCTGAGCGGAAGGTCGGCGGGGCGCCGGTCTTGAGGGAATGGTCTAGGTGCCGGCGAACCCCGGAGGGGTCGAGCGCGGCGAAGGATCTCCTTGCGAGAACCGCGATCCTCCCGAGGAGATCCCTCGCCGTGCTACGCCCCCGCCTATCCGGGGGCTTCGCCGGCTCAGGATGACACGATCAAGGTCACGCGATCCCACATCTTCTTTCCATTCTCCCGAATCCATTCGAGTCAAGGTATCCTTCCGCCTCCTCCGGCCTCATCGGCAACGCGAAGAAGAACCCTTGAGCGAAATCGCAGCCGAGAGCGGTGAGGCAGTGCATCTGATCCGCTGTCTCCACCCCTTCGGCGATCGCGCGCAGGCCGAGGTTGTGAGCGAGCGTGATGATCGTCCGCACCATCTCCTCGCCGTCGAGGCTGCCGCTCAGGCCGGCGATGAATGAGCGATCGATCTTCAGCGCCTTGATCGGCATGTTGATCAGATGCGACAGCGATGAATAGCCGGTCCCGAAATCGTCGAGGCAGAGGTCGATGTCGAGATCGCGGATTCCGGCGAACGTGCGCAGCGCCGTTTCGGCGTCCTCCATCAGCGCGCTCTCGGTGATCTCCAAGCAGAGGCGCCAGGCTCGCGGGTGCCGGCGTCCGGCGATCGATTCGAGCCGGTCCAGCAGCGCCGGATCCTCGAGCTGGCGCAGTGAGAGGTTGACGTTCGCGGTCAGCGGTGTACCGAATCGCGAGCTCCACTCATCGAATTGGCGGCAGACCTGCCGCAGCGCCGACTCGCCGATCGGCGTGATCAGGCGCGTCTCCTCGGCGATGGGGATGAGCTCGGCAGGCATCACGATACCGCGCGTCGGATGATGCCAGCGCAGCAACGCCTCGAATCCGTGCAGTTCGCCCGATTGCAGCGAGACGACCGGATGGTAGACGACGCGGAACTCATCCTGGTCGACGGCCCGCCGCAGATCCATTTCGAGCTGCATGCGCCCCACGGCCTCGGAGTGCATGCGGGAGTCGAAGATCTCGCATCGTCCGCCGCCCTTCGTCTTAGCGCGGTCCATGGCCGTGTTGGCATCGCGGACAATCTCCTCGGCGGACGTGTACGAGGTCCCGCTGACGGCGATGCCGATGCTGCCTGAGGCGTAAACCTCGCGGTCGGGGAAGCGGAACGGGAGGCGCAGATCCGCAAGGATGCGTGAGGCGATGTGGACAGCGTCGTGAGGCCCGCTGATGTTCTCGACGAGGACCGCGAGCTCATCGCCGCCGAGGCGCGCCAGCATGTCCGAAGGCCGCAGGCACAGCCGGACGCGCTGCGCGGCCTCGCACAGAAGCGCGTCTCCCGCCGCTTGGCCGAGGCCGCCGTTCACCAGCTTGAACCGGTCGAGATCGAGAAAGAGAACCGCGAAGTCATACACGCGGTCGCGGCGATTGAGCGCGATCGCATGCTCGACGCGATCGTGGAATGAGATGCGATTCGGCAGACCGGTCAGGTGATCGTGCGTCGCCTCGCGCACGAGCTGGGCCTCGCTGCTCTTGCGCCGGGTGATGTCGGTGAGCGATCCCGCGAATCGCGTCGGCCGTCCATCGCAGTCACGGATCACGGCGCCGCGACTGAGCACCCAGCGAATCCCGCCGTCGGCCTGCTGCAGGACAAACTCGCTCTCGAACGACGGCGTCTCGCCACGCATGTGCCGCTGAATCTCATCGTCGACACGAGCGCGGTCCTCATCGCCGATCAGGGCCAGGCAGTCGCCGTAGCTCGCCGGCGCGATTTCGCAGCCGGCGATCTGCTTCCAGCGCTCGGAGACGTGAAACTCGCCGGTCTCGATATTCCAGTCCCACAAGCCGTCCTTCGATCCTCGCTCGGCCAGTTCGTAGCGCTCCTGACTCTGCCGCAGCCGCTGCTCGGTCGCGGCGCGCTCGGCGATCTCGTTCTTCAACTGCGTCGTCCGTTCCTCGACGCGCGACTCGAGGCCGGCATAGGCTCGGCGCAGCTCGCGATCGGCGCGGTCGCGCTGCAGCTCCGCCGAGGTTCGCTGCGCGACGAGGCTCATGGCCGCGCGGACGATGGCCGTGTCGGCCATTGGTTTCATCCCGAGAACCGCCATCCAGCCGAGGAACGCGCCGGATTCGTCGACCAGCCTCGCGCCGGCGAAGCTCTCGGCGTTCCACTTCGCGAACAGCGTGTCTTCCGGAAAGCAGATCTGCACGCCTTCCGGATAGCAGCAGTAGGGAGACTCGAAGAGCTCGCGGCACGGCGTGGCGCCCATCCGGAATTCCCAATTAGGAATGTCGATTCCGTTCGCACGCACGGCGAGCGTTCGCCCGCGCAGCGGCTCCTCCGAGACGACCTCCGCGACGAACGCGTACTCGAGACTCAGCGTGTCCGTCAGCTCACTCACCAGCGCGCGGAAGTAGTCGGCCCCGGTTCCGGTGCGCGTGAGGCCGTCGACGAGCCTGCGGATCGGCCCTTCGGCCGGGACGGCTTGGTCGTGCGGCTTCGTGATGACGATCGGTGCCCGCATCCGTTACCCGATCAGCGAGCGGCAGTGCCCGATGGCCTCGGCCAGGAACGACTCGATCATCGACTGCTGGTCGCTTGCCGGCAGGAAGTCGCCCGCGCGCAGCACCGCACCCACCCAACCCGTTGTGTTCCAACTGCCCGCGTCCAGCAGTGGTAGAGATTCCGGAGGCGGATACGGCCACGGCGTGACGTAGTAGTACGGCTCGCCATAGCTCGCGTCGCCCGGTGCCATCCCGACGCCGATCGTCCGTGCGTCCTCGCCGCTCCCGCCGAGAGCGATGAGAGACGCCATGTCGAGGTGGTGCGGCCAGCAGCGAACGGGGCCGGCGCCGGATTCTCGCGCAGCGATGTTCGCAAGCACGGCGCTGGCGCCAGCGTAGTACCGCTCGAGCTCTTCGAGATGTGCGGCGATGGCGTTGAAGGCCGCGCCGCGCGCGACCGCATGCGCCGGCATCCCTTCGGGCGGCCGCGCGATGGCGGTCCCGAAGAGCTGCTCGAAGAATGCGAATCCATCGCCGAGCGTGCGTCCGTTCATCGGAAGCGAATCGACCGTGACGCCGCAGTCGTCGAGGATCAGCAGTGTCAGGCCTCGCAACTGGATTCCTGCCCGAACCGGCCGCGGAGCGGAAACGACGCCTTGCAGAAGCGCCCCGTGCTCGCAGGACCACGAGAAGCTCTCCTGGCTGTAATCCGCCTGCTTCGGCAATAGCCTCCGGCCGACTCCCGCCGCGGGCTGCGCGGCCCAATGGAGTTGCAGCCGCGCATCCCACAGCGACGGCGGGTCAATGGCCCCGGCTCTCTGCCACATGAATCACCTCTGCTGGCATTGGATGCAGTGAGGGCGGTTTTGATTTCAACCACCCCCACTTGTCCCATCGATGCGAGGGATGAGACTATCGAATGGAAAATGATCAAGCATCGTGGGCGTTCCGGACTCGCATACCATGACGAGGACTTCCTCGACAGCGATGAGGCGCGGCCGTTGCGCATCCTCGCTGAGTATCTGGAGCCGCTGCGGACGTTTCACCAGCAGCGCATCTACGACACGATCGTGTTCTTCGGCTCGGCGCGGCTGCGCGAGGACGGGCCACTCGGCCGCTACTACGCCGAGGCGCGCGAGCTGGCGCACCTCTGTACCGAGTGGTCCAAGTCTCTGCCGCCTGGCGCGCAGCGGTTCATCGTCTGCTCCGGAGGCGGCGGAGGAATCATGGAGGCGGCGAACCGCGGTGCCTCCGAGGCGCGCGGCCGGACCATCGGGCTGAACATCGGACTGCCGCAGGAGCAGCGTCCCAACCCGTACATCACGCGCGAGCTCTCGTTCGAGTTCCACTACTTCTTCATGCGCAAGCTCTGGTTCGCGCACCTGGCGCGCGCGATGGTGGCGTTCCCCGGCGGCTTCGGGACGCTCGATGAGCTGATGGAGATGCTGACGCTGGCGCAGACGCGCAAGCTCGACCGCAAGATCACGATCCTGTTGTATGGCTCCAGTTACTGGAAGGAGATCGTGAACTTCGAGGCCCTGGTGCGCTACGGCACGGTTGCGGCCGAGGATCTCGAGTTGTTCCGGTTTGTCGACGATCCTGTTTCCGCTCTCGCCATCCTTCAGAGGGAGCTCGCGGTGGAAGCCGGGATGACGACGCCGGCGTTCGCCAAGTCGGCGAAACCGCGGGAGCCGGACTCACAAGAGACGTGAATTTGATCGCGCTCATCGCCGCGCGAGCTGCGGCGCGGCTCGACCGATGGGCGCAGAGACGAGCTCGATGAGACTCTCGTTCCGATTTATCGTTCCGCTGATTCTGGTGCTTGTGACGATCGCGTACGCGGTCGTGCCGCTCGCCGACCGGCTGACGCTGCGCTGGGCCGTCAGGGATCTCACGATGCGCGCCAGCCTCATCACTAACACCATGCAGGAGCCGTTGCAGGAGCTGATCGACTCCGGCAATCAGGCCAAGATGCTGCAGGTCTTCACTCGGATCACGCAGGACGAGCGCCTCTTTGCCATCGCGTATTGCCCGTCGCCCAACGCCCGGCCATTGGCGACCGCGCCTCTGCCTCCGGAGATTCGTTGCTCGACTCTCGGGTCGTTCCTCGATCCCTCGGGCCATCTCTTTCCCAGCGCTCACGGGCTCCTTCACATCACGGTCAAGCCGCTCAGCGCGGCAGGCGCTCCGGACGGAAGGCTCGTGTTCGTCCACGACATGAGCTTCGTCGAGCGCCGCAGCCAGGAGACAAGAAGGTATCTGTTCTACTTCTTCGTCGTCCTCGCGATCGCGATCTCTCTCATCACGGTGGTGATCGCGCAACTGAGCTGGCGCGGATGGGTCCAGGGTCTGCGGGCGATTCTGCACGGCGAGGGGCTTCTGCGCGCCTCGGTGAAGCCGCCTGCCTCCGAGCTTGGGCCGATTCCGCACGACATCCGCGCTCTGATCGAGGACCTTCGCGCCGAACAGCAGTCGCGGGAGCGCGATCGCATCACCTGGACGCCCGAGGTCTTGCGCGAGGTCCTTCGCTCCGAGCTTCGGGGGCAGGAGATCATCGTGGTGGCCAACCGGGAGCCGTACATCCACGTCTATCAGGGCGATGCGATCGTCGTTCGCCGGCCGGCGAGCGGCCTGGTCACGGCTCTGGAGCCGATCATGCGGGCATGCTCGGGGACGTGGATTGCGCATGGCAGCGGCTCCGCCGATCGCGCCGTGGTGGACCGCAACGACCGGGTCGCCGTTCCGCGGGAGAATCCCTCGTATCAGATCCGGCGCGTCTGGCTCACGCCTGAGGAGGAGGCCGGCTACTACTACGGCTTCGCCAACGAAGGGCTATGGCCGCTTTGCCATATCGCCCATGTGCGTCCGACGTTCCGGCGGTCGGACTGGGAGCAGTACGCGGCGGTGAACCGCAAGTTCGCCGACGCCGTCGTGCAGGAGTCGAAGTCCAAGGACCCGATCGTGCTGGTCCAGGATTATCACTTCGCGCTCTTGCCGACGATGGTTCGGGAGTCGATGCCGGGCGCGACGATCATCACCTTCTGGCACATTCCGTGGCCGAATCCGGAGGCATTCGGGATCTGCCCCTGGCGTGAGGAACTACTGCACGGACTGCTGGGCAGCGCGATCCTGGGGTTCCACACGCAATTTCACTGCAACAACTTCATCGATACCGTCGATCGAATGCTCGAGGCGCGAATCGACCGCGAGACTCTCAACGTTTCATACCAGGGAAGGCTCACCGCTGTGAATCGCTATCCCATCTCCGTCGAGTGGCCTCCGCCTCCGGCCATGGTCACCAAGACGGTCGAGAAATGCCGCCGCGATGTGCGCGAGCGCCACAAGTTGCCGCTTGATCACGCGATCGGCGTCGGCGTCGACCGTCTCGACTACACGAAAGGCATCGAGGAGCGGCTGCGGGCCGTGGAGCGCCTGCTGGAGATTCACCCCGAGTGGGTCGGACGGTTCACGTTTATTCAGGTCGCGGCGCCGTCGCGTACGCCGATCGAAAAGTATCGTGAATACGATGCTCACGTGCGCGCCATGGCGGCGGGCATCAATGAGCGTTTCGCCGGCGCCGGCCATCCGCCGATCGTGCTCAAAGTCGAGCATCATGAGCCGCAGGACGTTTATGAATACTTCCGCGCCGCCGAGCTCTGCTTCGTCAACAGCCTGCACGACGGCATGAACCTCGTGGCGAAGGAATTCGTCGCTGCGAGAGATGATGAGCGCGGAGTCCTCGTCTTGAGCCGGTTCACCGGCGCGGCGCGCGAGCTGCCGGAAGCGATCATCGTCAATCCGTACGACACCGAGGAGTGCGCCGCGGCGCTCTGCATGGCCCTCACGATGCCGGCGGCGGAGCAGGGCCAGCGCATTCGCCTCATGCGCGGCCTGATTCAGGATTTCAATGTCTATCGCTGGGCCGGGCGAATGCTGATGGACGCCGCGCACATGCGGCGCCGCAACAGCGTGCTCGATCAGGGCGGAGGCGTGATCGGACGGCGGTCGGACGTTCGCTCGCCAGTCGACGAGGTTCGAAGCCGATGAAGCGATCCGGCAATGCCAGGCGACGTCCTTCTTCCGCTCCCGCGGCCGTGACCGGATGGGCGTACTTCTTCGACATCGACGGGACGCTGGTGGACATCGCCGGCTCTCCGGACAGCATCCGCCTCGATCGTGCGTTGCTCTGCCTTCTCGAGCGGCTGAGCCACGCGGCGGGCGGAGCGATGGCGCTGATCAGTGGCCGTTCCATCGAGGACATCGACCGCCTCTTCATCGGCTCGCATGCGGGATCCCTCCTGCCGGTGGCGGGGCAGCACGGCATCGAGCGCCGCGACGCGTCGGGGCGGATCTCGTATCACGAGTTTCCGGCCGAACGGCTCGCCATGCCGCGCGACCGGCTCGCTGACGCGGTGGCGCGGCATCGCGGACTCCTGCTGGAAGACAAGGGGCTCTCCCTGGCGCTTCACTATCGCAGAGTGCCGAAGTTAGCGAGTTATGCGCACCGGCTGGTGCGATCGCTGCTCGCTGAGCTTGGCGATGACTATTGCATGCAAAGCGGCAAGAGGGTCGTGGAGATCAGGCCCACTGGCCGGCATAAGGGCGGCGCCGTTCGCGAGTTCATGCACGAAATGCCTTTTCGAGGACGTACGCCCGTGTTCATCGGCGACGACGCGACCGACGAGGATGCCTTCGCGGTGGTCAATCGCCTCAAAGGCCACTCGATCAAAGTCGGAGCCGGACGAACCGTGGCCCACTGGCGCCTGCCTGACGTGCGAGCGGTGAGAACGTGGCTGCGTAAGGCGTTGCCGGTCCCGGATTCGGATCGCAGGAGCGAGGCGGAGCTCGCGCTATGAGATCCCTCGATCTTGCTTTGATCGGCAACGGCACCATCGGCTGCCTCGTCGATCGCCTGACGGAAATGGTCTGGACCTGCTTTCCGCGCTTCGACGGCGACCCGATGTTCTGCTCGCTTCTGGGCGACGATGCCCCGGAAAATCCTGAAGGCCGCAATGAGGCTTTCGGATTCTGCGTCGTCGATCTGCTCGACCGCGTCCGAGAGGAACAGGAGTACCTCGTCAACACGCCGATCCTCGTGACTCGTCTTTACGATCAGACCGGCGGATGCATCGAGGTCACCGATTTCGCGCCGCGCTACTGGCAATTCGGCAGGCTCTTCTGTCCGATGATGCTCATAAGACAGATCAAGCGGATTGCCGGAAGTCCCCGCATCCGCCTGCGCGTGCGGCCCGCTTGTGATTACGGCCGCAGTCGCGCCGGAACGACGACCGGCAGCAACCACATCCGTTTCATCGGCACGGATCTCGTCTTGCGGATGACGACGGACGTCCCCATCACCGCCGTGCTGGAGGAGACGGCGTTCTTTCTCGACGACACTTTGACTCTGCTCCTCGGGTCGGATGAGACGATCCAGGGAGAGGTCGCCCAAGTCGGGCGCAATTTCTACGAGGAGACCGTCACCTACTGGCGGGAATGGGTGCGGCCTCTCGGCATACCGTTCGAGTGGCAGGACGCCGTGATCCGCGCGGCCATCACGCTGAAGCTCAACGTGTTCGAAGACACGGGATCTGCGATCGCCGCCGTGACGACCTCGATCCCCGAGGCACCCGGGAGCGGCCGCAACTGGGACTATCGCCACTGCTGGCTGCGCGATTCCTATTTCGTGGTCAACGCCCTGAACGGACTCGGCGCCACGCGCACGATGGAGCGCTATCTCGGCTACATCTTCAATATCGTCGCGGAAGCGAAAGACGGACACCTTCAGCCCGTCTACGGCATCAGCGGGCGCTCAGCCATTGAGGAGCGGATCGTCGATTCCCTCCCGGGCTATCGCGGGATGGGTCCGGTCAGGGTCGGCAATCAGGCCTACCGGCAAGTCCAGCACGACGTTTATGGCTCGACCATTCTCGCGGCAACGCACGTCTTCTTCGATCGGCGTTTGTCTCGTCGCGGCGACGAGGCGTTGTTCCGCTCGATCGAGCCGCTCGGAGAGCGCGCGGCGATCCTCTTTGATCAGCCGGACGCCGGCCTGTGGGAGCTGCGAGGCACCACGCGCATCCATACGTTCTCCAGCATGATGTGCTGGGCCGGCTGCGAAATGCTGGCCAGGATCGCGACGCGCCTCAGGCTCGCGGACCGCGCCGCGTACTGGCGCGGCCACGCGGCGCGCATCCACGAGGTCATCTGCCGGCGGTCGTGGAACGCCAAGCTCGGCACGTTCGTCGCCACGATGGAAGGCGACACGCTCGATGCCAGCCTGCTGCGGTTGAACGAAATGGGCTTTCTCCCCGCCGATGATCCGAGATTCATCGGCACGGTTCATGCGATCGAGCGCGATCTGCGCCACGGCGATTTTATCTTTCGATACGCCGAGAAGGACGATTTCGGATCTCCGGAGAACGCGTTCCTGGTCTGCACGTTCTGGTACATCAATGCTCTTGCCGCCCTCGGCCGCCGCGACGAGGCCCGGGCCCTGTTCGAGACCATGCTGGCCTGCCGCAACCAGCACGGTCTGCTCTCCGAGGACATCGACCCGCGGAGCCGCGAACAGTGGGGCAACTTCGTGCAGACGTACAGCATGGTCGGCCTCATCGCCGCAGCCAGCCGTCTGTCCATTCCGTGGGATCAGGCGTATTGAGAGGAATTGAATTTGCCTGTCACGGCGTGGATTGTCAGTGAGCCTGACCGGCCGGTGGTGTCGTCGAGAAGGCCTGCATGTTCTGCACGAAGTTCTTGGTCTGATCGATGCCGACACCCCAAATGAAGAGCGATATGTAATCCTGATACGAGCCAAAGAACTGGCTCTTGAAGTAGAAAGTCGACAAGCCCGTCACAATGGCGGCGCCCGCCGCGATCAGCCAGGAACCAACTTCAGCGGCTTCGAACGACCTTAAGAAACCAAAATCGCTCGAGTCGCGAATCTCCAGATCCGCCCGAGCCGGAACCGCCAAGGACTCCCCATGGTAGCGGAGCGCCACCTCGACCTGGACCGTGCCGGCGCGCGGGAAATACTGCACCACTGCCGGACCCAGCGATACCGGTTTGAGCGTTACCGTTGCAGGAGGCTTCTTTAAGTGCATTCGCTCCCGAAATCCCCGCCTCTCGGGTTTGAGAGTAAAGATCCAGGCATACTCGACCTTGTGCTTGAAAAGGTAAGAAGCTGCCACTCTTGGATCTATCGATTCCACAGAGAATTGCAGAGGTACGTAGGCTTCGAGGCCATCGGGACTGCTGCTGGCCGGCACGCGGATACTGAGGTTCGCGGTCTTCAAGCGCTGCCAACTGCGCTCGTCGGTTACGCGAAGCAGGTCCATCAGGCTGGGACTCGCGATCAGATCTGCGGGATCGTCGCGTCCATCCCAAAGCGCTCGCAACGCCGCATATTCTCGGTACAGTACATTCATATCGAGAGTGGTTGCCAATGGCTTCAGAAGGGCGTCTTGAACTGCCTTATTGCTGATACCGATAATCTCCCTGGCGGCGTCGGGGATCTTCCCGGTTGCAATTTCGGTTTCGAGCGCGGTTATGCTCGGTATGACGTCGCTCTGGAATTTTGCCAGAACCTTGTCTTTGGCCAGCCAGTCCTCGAAGGCTTTCAGGTCTGTTTGGATGCGCGATGCCGTTGCATCGTCCGGTGCTCCGGCATCGAGACCCGACACCGCATTGTCCAAGTCGATCAAGACCCGGCGCAACAGGAACTCATCCAGCGCCCGGCTGAGGAGGCCGCGCAATTGGTGAGCCTGATCCAGGATCTTGAGCATGCTTCGCACGCCGTTGACCTGCGTTTCGATCAGATCCGCACTTGTAAGCCAGAACCGCGAGCTGAGCCGCCTGGCCTGATGCAGAGCCGCGCGGACCCAGACGACCGCAGCCGTGAACGCCAGGCTGGAAAACCACTGCGGCGTCAAGTCGTGGATCTGCCGTTGCAGGTCCGCCCGCCGGCGGAGGCCTGTCAACACTTTGGTCGCGATGAAGGAGATGCTGACCGCCGCGAGCAGCCAGAGAATCGGCCACACGACGGGATCGCGCACTTGAATCACCAGGTTTTGCTTCTGGGAATCGTCGGCCACGGAATTCGGAGATGAAAAGCGAAGCACAGCGTTGTACTCGCCCGGCACCAAGCCGTAAAGCGAGACGTCGACGCCAAGCTGTCCGCCTGCGCGCACGGTTCGCAATTGCTCTTGACCTTGTTGTGTTGGTGGCCCGGATTCCAGGTTGGGAACGTCTTGTCCTTTGATCCTGAATCGGATGTTCCGTTTCAGATCAAATCCACTCGGGCTCTTGGTGACGGTAAGTCCAACCATGATGCCGCGCACAGATGTGACGCCGGACTTCTCCGAAAGCACGATTGTGAACGTCTGTTGAGGTGCCGCGGAAGGACCCTCCCGCGCAAAACGGCCCCAGATCGGGAGAGTTACCCACTGCGGTGAGATCGACTGCGCAACCAGTGTGGCCTGTGGGCTTGTTATGACGAATGGCTTAACCAGGGGTTTGGCGTCGTCAGACAGGAAAAGCATGCTGCCGGTATACCGCCCCTCGCCCGGGAGAGACGGGATCCTCAAGCAGAGTGCCTGCATTCTCGATGCGGTGAAGTCGATCGGCTGCTTCACCAGGGCCGATTGGGCATCGCATCCGGACAACACGTCCACGGCGAAGGAGCCGCGATCGCCGGAGAATTGCGACATGATCACGCGCACTGGCTTAGGCGGAGGTGCGTCGGGCGCAACGTTCAGAATCAGCCGGATCGGAAACAAACCGTCTGCCGGCCTGCTCACGACGATTTCCTTGCCCGGATTCGCTCCTTCGACATCGAGCAGGTAGCGCGGCTCCTGGCCCAGCGCCGGTTCACTCGCCATCGCGAGGAACGTGACCGCCAACGCCAGCCTTCTCACTCGATCGCCTTCATTGCGAGCCATTGTACACGGGAGAACAAAAAGTGTCATCGCGTCCGGAAAGATGGCATGATAGAGTCTCGCCATCCAAGAGTTATCAAGGCTGATCGCCGTCCGCAGTCGTGTCTGCGACGGCGGACTGGGCTATTGCGGAAAAGGAGCGCACTCCATGTACAGCGAGCGAGCCATCGAAGCGAAGTATCGCCGTCAGTTTGGGTATCTGGCCGGCTATCTGCCCCGGGATCGCGGAGCGGTGGACGATTTTCATCGCGATCTGGCCAAGACGCTGTCCAAGCTGAAGGGAGAGCAGCGGGACGTTCCCTCCGTGGCCGCCCTGCGCCGGCTCATCGACGTGAACGGAATCATCCGCATGTACGTCGTGCAGATGATCGATGAGGTGCCGAAGAAGCACAGGCAGATCAAGAGCACCGACGAGATGCTCGCCGCGCTGAACCACATTGTCAGGACCGCGCCTCTCTATACGCCAATCAAGAAGAAGCAGAACTTCTTTCCGGTGTCGACGCTCTTCACGTACATGATGATGACCCCGGCTGGCGAGGCCATCTTTCGCAACGACATCTTCAATGGAGCGATCCGGGCCATCCTCAATGAGTGGTGCCGCTTCCTCGACAGCCGGGAGAGCCAGTACGTGCTCAATACCGGCGTGAACGGCTGGCTCTCGCCGCCGGCGTACAAGATGAATAAGCTCGAGGAGTTCATCATCCCCGATAAGTCGGCGCCGCATTGGGGATGGGAGTCGTTCAATGCCTATTTCCACCGCCAGATCAAGCCGGAGTGCCGGCCGGTGGACGCGCCGAACGATCCAAAGGTCATCGTCTCGGCGAACGACGGCACGGTTTACATGATCGCCAGGGAGGTCAAGCGCTCCGACGCCTTCTGGATCAAAGGGCAGCCGTACTCGCTTGTGAACATGCTGAACAATACCGAGTACGTGGACCGCTTCGTCGGCGGCGACGTCTTCCAATCGTTCCTCAGCGGCGCCGACTATCACCGCTGGCGCTCTCCCATCGCCGGCACGGTCCGCTATGCAAAGGTCGTCGACGGCTTGATGTTCAGCGACGCCGAGTCAGCCGGCTACGATCCGACCGCCGGGACGTATTCCCAAGGCTATGAGGCCTCGGTCAATGCCCGCGGCCTCGTCTTCATCGAGAGCGACGACCCAGTCATCGGCCTGGTCTGCGTCATACCGATCGGGATCACCGAGATCTCCTCGGTGACCATTCAAGTCAAGCCCGGAGACCGCCTCAAGAAAGGCGACGAGCTCGGCTACTTCAGCTACGGCGGCTCCAGCATGGCCCTGGTCTTCCAACCCGGCGCCATCAAGCGCTTCACAGTCAAACAACGCCACGGCAACCCGGACGACGGCCCGCCGATCAAGGTGAACGCGAGGATTGCGATTGCGAATTGAGGGGAGGGCGGCGGGCGGCCGTGACTGAATCGTCTCTCTGAGGGAGATTTCAGGTCCGATAGGCGCGCTCAGATCAAGGCGTCAGCCTTGTCTGCTATTCAACCGGCTGCTGCAAGATTGCTGTGTAATCGAATACCTTCTGCTATCCTTCGCCTTGGAGCGTCGTGCGGCTGAGCGCACGCACCACCAATTATGATCACCTGGTATTACCGGCACGGAACAGACCAACTGGGCCCAATGACCTGGGCAGAGCTCCTTTCCAGCGCTCGGAGCGGCGCCCTTGCGCCGGACGATCTCGTCTGGAATCCGACGATGCCCGAGTGGAAGGCGGCGTCTCTGGTTCCGGGCCTCTTCCCCACCGCTGCGCCTCCACCGCCTGCCTCGAAGCCGATCGGCGATGATCCGATCATGCGGCTCGTTCTTCCGGTGGGACGCTCTCCCTGGGCCATTGTCGCCGGATACCTGGGTCTGTTCGCGTTTCTGATCGTTCCGGCTCCTCTCGCGCTCGTCGCGGGCCTGCTGGCCGTGCGCGACATTCGCCGCAACCCCCACAAGCATGGCATGGGCCGGGCCGTCTTCGGGATCATCATCGGCGCGATCGGCACGATCCTTCTGATTCTGATGATCGTCTTTCGCAATGGCTGACCGGATCAACCACTGGCACCCGATCATCGCGCGCGCTTCGATCGCGCCCCCGCGGCTCACCTCTGGAACGCGTAACTCAACTTCATGAAGTACTGTCGCGCGGATTTCTCCATGTTGCCCTGATCGGCGGTCGCTTCGCGGAGATCGCCGGCGCCGAGGTACAGGAGCGTCTGCCAATTGAGCTTGTACGCGAAGAGGAGCTGCGTCGCCAGCGATCCGCTGTAGTGGTCGACGGCATTGAGATAAAGCGACGGGCGGCTGTTCGTCCGCTGGTATTGGGCAATGCCGCGGAAGAACATCCTGGAATTGAACGTGTACGTGGCCTTGACGCGCTCGGCTTGCGCGGTGAAGAGGTGGCGGCGGGTTGCGCCCGGGAACGGGCGGACCTTGAGCCAGCTCAGCGAATTATTGAAGCGGAGCTCGAGGTGATCGGTCGGCCGCACGATGCCGCTGAGATTCACATTCGCTCCCTCGCCGAGCCGGTCATTGGCGAAATCGACCTGCTGGCCGACCCAGCCGTCGATCTGTACGTATGCGAACCTCCGGTTGGGTGTGAAGTTGACCTGGTAGACCAACTGATGGCGCGTGAATGTCTGGTCGCTCGTGGTCCTCACCTCGTCGAGCTGATAGCGAATGCGCGTGAACGAGCTGTACTTCCCGTCGCCGCCGAAGCCCGCCGAGAACAGCCGGCCGAGCAGCGCGCCGTCCTGCTTCGAGTCGTACTCGCTGAACACGTAATAGCGCACCCGGCTGAAGAAACCGGCCGGGTGCGTCGTGTAGCCGATCTCACCGTAATTCGAGTGAAATCCGACCTGCGGCAGGAATCCGGCGTCGGCGCGGAACTCATCGCCGATGCTCTTGGCCTCCGTGAACAGATCCCACTTCGGCCCGGAATGCGACCACCAGAGGTCGCCGGCCCATGAGGAGAGCTTCCGGCCGTCCCACTCCGCGTTCTGATCGGGGACATTCGGCGTCCGGCTCTGGCTCACCAAGACCTGGCCCGTGAGGGTATCGAGCGGATTGATGCGCCATTGGAAATCGGGACCGAGCACCCGGTTGTACCCGCCGGAGAACTCGCGGTCGGTCAGGAGGAAGCTGGCATACGATCTGCCAAAATCGTGGCGAATCCTTCCAATGACATCGGTCGATGAGAAATCCTGGTTCGCCAGGTTCGACTCCGTCGGCCCTGGAATGATCACAGAGCCGCCGCCGCGGTCCTGAGTCACGAGGATCGTGTAGCCGTTGTGATTGAACTTGCCGGTGGCGCGGATGCCGAAGCGCGGCGAGGTGATTGTGCGCGTGTAGACGGCCTGGATCGGCGTACTGAAGAGCTCGTTGCCCTCGAGGAAGAACGGGCGCTTCTCAGGATAGAAGATCGCGAAGCGCTGGTTCGCCGAGATCGCCGCGATGTCGGACTCCACCTGCGAGAAATCGGGATTGATGGTCGCATCGAGGGCCATGGCTGCGTTCGGCGTCCACTTCGCATCGATGCCGCCGTCGCCGCGCACCGGGCGGGTCACAAGCGGCGAACCGAGGTCGCCGCGGGGCGCGCCATCGGCCTTTGCGGTCACATACGGCGCGACGATGAGGTGCCCGCCTTTCGGGAGGTTCTCGAGACCCACGAGCGTCCCCTCGGTGCAGATAAAGCAGTTCGAGCCGCGCGGAATGCGATTGCTGAACATCTGATACCGCCGGTCGCGCGGGTAGTTGCGATAGAGCATGATCCCCCACTCCTGCGGATCCTTCTGCTCGTAGCGCAACGACGAGAACGGGATGCGGATCTCGAGCGTCCAGCCGTCGTTCGTGATCTTCGCCGCGGAGTCCCAATAGAAATCGGGCGACGAATCCTCGTTGCCGGTCGTGTCGTCGCTCACCGAGTCGTACTGAATCCCGCGCGGATTCGCGAGCATGAGGATGCCCGTGCGGCGGTCGTTGCGGGTATCAAGGATCACCCCGCCGTAGTCCGTGTCGCTGCTGACGAAATCGCGGTCGGTAAACGGCGCCCGGATCTGCGACGGGTTGGGATCATAGAAATGGAATCCCGCGTAGAAGTAGCGGTCGTCGTAGGTGAGATAGCCGATGTTGCGCACCTTGGGCGGCGTGTTGTCGCCGGGATTGGTCTCGTACCACTGCTCGACTTTCGTGGCGTTCTGCCACGCTTCCTCGGATAGGTCGCCGTCGATCGTGATCGGGCCGGTCGCGCGATTGATCCGAAACTGCGGTACCGGCGGCTTGACCTCGGCATTCAGGCGGAAAGTGGGCAGACTCGCGGCCAGCGCCGCAACCATCACCAGTTTGCGCATGCTGCGTTCAGACGATAACCGAAGGCCAAGGTTTGGGGCGCGCTGTGAGCGAACGGCAACGGTTGACTGAGAAAAAAGAAGGCGGGCCGGAGAACCGGCCCGCCCTGGGACTGACTGCGTGAGTGAGAACTACGGTGTCGCGTTCGGGCCGGTGTAAGAAGCAGGAGGCGTGCAAGTCACGCCCGGGGGGCAAACCAGAACGCCACCGGCCGGACCGATTGCGACCGCGGTGCTGAGTGCCGGGGCCGGCGAGCAGCCGTTGCCGAGCCACGTGGCGTCGAAGTCAACCGAGTAACGACCCTCGGCGAACATCGAGACGATCGCCCAGTTCTGGCTCTGGCGGACGCCGACCGTCGTCGTGCCGCCCGCGAAGCCGGGGCGAGCCGAGCTGTAGACCGTTTGCCCGCCGTTGTTCAAATTGAGGAAC
>DASQGS010000191.1:0-5353 GCA_035632455.1 Thermoanaerobaculia bacterium
GTTCGCCTTCCCTTCGACTACCGCGGCATTTCCTGTTTCGTGACGATTTGCTCAGACAGGGACCGCTGCACGTTCGCGAAGATCACCGACGGGAAGGTCTTGCTGAAACCGATCGGGAGAATCATCGAGGAGGAATGGCTGCAGACGCAGACGATCCGGCCCGATGTCATCCTCGACGAATACCAGATCATGCCGAACCACTTCCATCTAGTCGTATATGTACCCGAAGCGCCGGAGATCACTGTGCGAAAGGGGCGCGAATTCGTACGGCCGCCGCGATCCGTATCGTCATTGTTGGGTCAGTTCAAGGCGGGCGTGACTCGGCGCGTTCGCGAGTGGCTGCGGAACAGTGAATACGAAGTGTGGCAGAGAGGCTTCTACGATCGCGTGATCCGCAATGAAGAGGAGCTTGAGAGAACCCGAGCGTATATTCGAGACAATCCCATCAACTGGGCGACCGACCCACGCAATCCGCGCAAGTAGGGGCGCACGGCTGGTCAGCCCCACTCCCCGTGTAGGGGTCCGTTGAGGTCTGGCGTCGATGGCCGCCCCGACCTAGCTGCGGGCGCACAGCCGTGCGCCCCTACAGCGAATTCATGAGCAATAGGTATTCTCCCGGATGCGGAACCATCATCGGATCTCCGTCGCGCATCCGCCGTTCCAGATCCTCGACGCAAACGATTTGCAGGTCCGCCACCTCATCCGGCTGCGGGATGAGCTGGCCGAGTTCGATCTCGCGGCGCACGAGGTAGATCTCGTTGTCGATGTAGGTGCCATTGCGCAGAGTTGAGGACTGGCGTAGCGCGCCAATCCACGTCAATTCATCCGGTCGAAGGGCAAGGCCGATCTCTTCCTGCGTCTCGCGAATCGCGGCCTCGACCGCTGTCTCGCCCGCGGAGACGTGGCCGGCCACGGAGACATCCCAGAGATCCGGATAGTTCAGCTTCTTAGGCGAGCGGCGCTGGAGAAGGACCTTGCGGTCCGGCGAGACGATCCAGACGTGAGCGGCGCGATGCCAATCGCCATCGCGGTGGATCTGCGACTTCGGCTTGCGCGCGCCGGTCGGCGTGCCGTTGAGATCGAGGACGTCGATGGTTTCCTCGGAGGTCATCTCTCCCTCTCCCCGTCCGGGTCGTAACGCCAGGAACGCAGCTCGGAATTCGGGGAGAGGGCCGGGGAGAGGGGAGACCTTGTCCATCTCGCGAAGTCGTCAACCTACATCCTGCCGCCGGTGCTGCCCCTCTCCCTGCCCTCTCCCCGAACAGCGAGCTGTGTTTCTTGGCATTAAGACACGGACGGGGAGAGGGGAATTCAATCCCGCCGCGAGGGGTCGGAAGGGTCAATGCCGAAAGTGCCTCTCGCCCGTGAACACCATCGCCACTCCTCGCTCGTTCGCGGCGTCGATCACTTCCTGATCTCGCACGGAGCCGCCGGGTTGGATGACGGCGCGGATGCCGGCATCGGCGAGGATGTCGAGGCCGTCGCGGAATGGGAAGAAAGCATCGGACGCCGCGACGCTGCCGGCCGGCAAGTGCGACGCCTTCATGATCGCCACTTTCGCGGCGTCGACGCGGCTCATCTGTCCGGCGCCGATTCCGACCGATTGGCTGTCGCCGGTCAGCACGATGGCGTTCGACTTCACGTGAGCGCAGACGATCCAGGCAAACTCGAGGCCGGCCATTTCCTGCGCGCTCGGTTTGCGCTCCGTCACCACTTTCCACGTCGATCGATCGGAGATGCGGTCGACGCTCTGCGCGAGAACACCGCCGGCGACGCTGCGAAGATCGAGCGTGGTTGACGGAGGAGGGCAGGTGACGAGGCGCAGATTCTTCTTCTTCGCCAGCAGCTCGAGTGCGTCCTTCGTGAACGAAGGTGCGACGACGACTTCCAGGAACGCCGACTCGATCAGCTTCGCGCTCTCGCCGTCGAAGGCGCGGTTCGCCCCGATGATCCCGCCGAAGGCCGAGACGGAATCGGCTTCGATGGCCGCGCGCAACGCACCGGCCAGCGAGTCACGCCGAGCGACGCCGCAGGGGTTGGTGTGTTTGATGATGGCGCAAGCCGGTTCGGCGAAAGCGTACGCGAGCCGCAGCGCCGAGTCGAGATCGAGCAGGTTGTTGTACGAGAGCTCCTTTCCCTGGAGCTGCTCGAACGGCGGATCGGCGTCGGCCTCGATGTAGAAACCTGCATGCTGCTGCGGGTTTTCGCCGTAGCGGAGGTCCTGGAATTTGACCAGGTCGAGCAGAAGCGACTCCGGCGTCTGCGACGGTTCCTCGACGTCGCCGGCACGCGTGCCCGCGAGATACATGGCGATGTTCGTGTCGTAAGCCGCGGTCGTGGCAAAGACGGCGACGGCTGCGCTGAGCCTGAACTCCTCGCCGACTTCGCCTTTCTCGAGCTCGTGGAGGAAGTCGTCGTACATCTCCGGCGAGCAGAGCGGGAGCACGTGGCGATAGTTCTTCGCCGCGGCGCGGAGCATTGACGGGCCGCCGATGTCGATCTGTTCGATGGCTTCGGCGATGGTGACGCCGCGCCGCGCGATGGTCTGCTCGAACGGGTAGAGGTTGACGACCACGAGGTCGATCGGCGGAATGCCGAGGCGCTCGACGTCCGCGCGATGGTCGGGATTGTCGCGATCGTGGAGGATGGCGCCGAAGACCTTCGGCGTGAGCGTCTTCACGCGGCCGCCGAGGATCTCGGGTGCGCCGGACCACGACGCGATCTGCGTGACGGTCACGCCGGCTTCCGCGAGATGCTTGGCCGTGCCGCCGGTGGAGAGAATCTCGACGCCGCGGGCTGCGAGGGCGCGGGCCAGCTCGACGATGCCGGTCTTGTCGGAGACGGAGAGGATCGCTTTTCTAATTTGCATGCAAGATCAGCGTGCTGCGGCGCATCGTCGATGCTGATCGCACGTCGCCGCCCGCTTCCTTCCAGATGTAGTAATAGATGTTGACGAGATCAGTGACTGCGTGGGAGTAGCAGACGGAGGCGACGCCGAAGGCCGTGGAGCGATCGTCGAAATCCGCCGAGGTGCGGCGCTCGCCGTAGCGAAAATACTCCTCGCTCATCAGCGGATAGAACCGCGAGGTTCGGGCAAACGTTCGATCGAGATACGGCAAGAGCTGAAAGTTCGGGTCGAGGCCATAGAAGACGGTCGGAAAGACGCTCATGCGATTCTCGAAGTAGCGCTCGAAGTCGCTCTGCGAGAGTGCGAGGCGGGGATCGTCGTTGGCGATGTGGAACGGATTGTTGGCGTCGGCCAGGAGATGGGCGAGCTCGCCGAGGCGCTCGGCGATGCGGCTGAGCGGCTCGCCGTGGCGCAGCCCGGCGATCGTCGCTGCCGTCTGGGCTTCGATCCGTTGTCGCAGTTTCCCGCGAAGCGATCGGACGAGGAAGTAGTGGCTCTCGGTTCCTTCGCCCGCCTCGGCCTCGCGAAGACCTCCTTCATACTCGCGGATGTAAAGCCCCAGAACCAGGCGAAGGTCGGGCGGCGCCATGGCTGCGCTCTTTCTTGCGATGCGCTGGTCTGCGGCGTGGAGCCATGCTTTGGCGGAGAGAGGAGTGATCGCGAGGACGAGGATGAGAATGGCGAGGCGGCGCATCGTCGGTCCGGATCTTACATGGAAACTCGACCAGGCTCCCCCGCGTTCCCCTCTCCCCGTCCGCGGCGTAGCGCCAAGAACGCTGCTCGAAATTCGGGGAGAGGGCAGGGAAAGGGGCAACACAGCGGCAGGATGCTCAATCTCGACCTCGTGAAAATCGCCGTGGTTTCTCCTCACCCCGGCCCTCTCCCCGAATGTCGATTTCCTTGCTTGCGGCATGTTTTCGGGCGGGGAGAGGGAGATTTCGGGGCGAGAATGAACGGCCATGCATTTTCAACAACACGTCAAACTCCTCGGCGAATGCCGGCTCTGCCCAAATGTCATCGGCCGCCCGGTCACGGGCGCGGTCGCCGGCGCGCGAATGATGCTCGTCGGGCAGGCGCCGGGGCCGCACGAGGTCGAGGACCGGAGGCCGTTCGCCTACACGGCCGGGAGGCGCCTGTTCTCCTGGTTCGATGCCGCCGGCGTGAGCGAGGATGAGTTTCGCAAGCGTGTCCACATCTGCGCGGTCATCCGCTGCTTCCCGGGCAAAGACCCGAAGGGCGGCGACCGCGTTCCGCACGAGAGCGAGATCGCGAATTGCGCCGCGCACCTCGACCGCGAGATCCGCCTTCTGGCACCGCGTCTCGTAATCGCTGTCGGCACGCTCGCCGCGGAGCAGATCCTCGGCATCGCCACGCTCAAGGACGCTGTCGGCGTGCGGCACCACGCTCACCGCGCCGGGCGCGATTTCGACGCCGTGGTCCTTCCGCATCCGTCGGGGCGGTCGACGTGGCTGAACAAGGCGGAGAATGCGAGGCTCCTGAACCGATCGCTCGCGCTGATCGTCGACCACGAAGCATGGAAATCGACCTTCGGGCCATGACTATGGACTGCTGCGGCTCGCCGCAGCTTTCGTTGACCACAGGCGCCGGCCTTCGATGCTTGCGCCAGGGCAAGGGGCACCCGCATCTGATATCTTTCCCCCTCGCATGATTCGTTTGTCGAGGAGTGAACACCCATCATGATCAGCAAGGTCGTGGCATCTGCGGAGGAGGCGGTCCGCGATATCGGCGACGGCGCCATGCTCGTCGTCGGCGGCTTCGGGCTCTGTGGGATTCCTGAGAACCTCATCAGCGCACTCGTGGCCCGCGGCGTGAAGAACCTGACGTGCGTCTCGAACAACGCCGGCGTCGACGATTGGGGCCTCGGACTGCTGCTGCGGACGCGCCAGGTCCGAAAGATGGTCTCGTCGTACGTCGGCGAGAACGGCGAGTTCGAGCGGCAGTTCCTCGCCGGCGAGCTGGAGGTCGAGTTCTGTCCGCAAGGAACGCTTGCCGAGCGCATGCGCGCAGGCGGCGCCGGCATCCCGGCGTTCTTCACGCCCGCCGGCTACGGCACCGTCGTCGCGGACGGCAAAGAGACTCGCGAATTCGACGGCAAGATGTACGTGATGGAACGAGGCATCATCGGCGACTTCTCGCTTGTCGCAGCATGGAAAGGCGATCGCCTCGGCAATCTCGTCTACCGCAAGACCGCCCGCAACTTCAATCCGATGGCGGCAACCGCCGGGAAGATCTGCATCGCCGAGGTCGAGGAGCTCGTCGAGCCCGGCGAGATCGATCCCGATCATGTGCATACGCCAGGGATCTTCGTGCACCGCGTTGTGGTCGCGAAGCGGGTGAAACGAATCGAGCAGAGGACTGTGAGGAAGTGATCGGTGGTCGGTTGCGCGAGAGGCTTGGGTGGTGCGGGGAAAGTGGTCAGTGGTC
>DASQGS010000192.1:0-3152 GCA_035632455.1 Thermoanaerobaculia bacterium
GCGTTGCACGACACGGGCGACCCGCTATTCGAAGAGGTGGAGAAGAACCTCGGCATCCACTTGGTATTCAAGCCCGACGACACGCTGCATCACGAGCAGTTCGACGTGATGAGGATCTGATCTACGTATCCAGACCTTCGCGCAGGTACTCCTCTTCCATCATCTTGCGGAACAATTGCTCCCATTCCTTCGAGCCGCCGAGGGGAGACTGTTTCATACCCATGATCTTGCGGCGGACGTTCTCCTCGCGTTCCTCCTCGCGCTTGAGCTCATCGGCGAGCGCGTGAGCAATCGATTGCCGCACGACCTCGCGGTCTTTGAGCAGCACGAGGGCACGCGAGCGCAGCATGGCCTCGAGCAACTCACGGGCGAGCATGTTGACCCGCTCGCGCGAGATTCTATGCATCGGTCGATTGTACGCTCGGCCCTGCGAAGCCGCCGGAATGATTGCTGCCGGCGCAACGGCGCAATCAATGGACGGTGTCGTCGTCGCTGGGCTCGCCGGACTCGGGAGCATCGGAGATTTCGGCGTCGCCGGCCGGACCTTCCGAAACGTCATCGCCTTCGCCGTCATCATCAGGCTGCTCTTTCTCCACGAGCTTCACCGCTGCGACGACGCGATCGTTCTCCTCGAGGTTGATCAAGCGGACGCCTTGCGTGGAGCGGCGCATCGATCGAATGCCGGAACATTCCACGCGGATGATCTTCCCCTGCTCGGTGATGAGCAGAAGCTGATCGTCCGACTGCACGTGGGCAATGCCGGCGACCTTTCCATTCTTGTCGGTGATACGGATATTCACTACGCCGAACCCGCCGCGTGACTGCAGCCGGTACATCGAGACTGCTGTGCGTTTCCCGAAACCGCACTCGGTCACGGTGAGCACCTCTCCAAGCTCGTCCGCCGCTTCGCTGACTTCTGCTTCTTCAGATTCATCTTCGGTTGCGGTTTCGACCAGCGTTAGATCTACGGAGGCGTCGGATCCTTCCTCCTCGGTGCCGCCCTCGGAGGCGGTACCGGCCTTCATCTCTGCGCGAGCCCGGCCCTCAGCGGTTTCCGGCAGGACGTCCATCTCGACGACGTAGTCGCCCTCGCGAAGGCTGATCCCTTTCACGCCGGCGGCACCGCGTCCCATCGGCCTGACGTCGGACTCGTGGAAACGGATGGCCATGCCGTCATGTGTTCCGATGAAGATCTCGTTGTAGCCGTCGCAGAGCTCCACGCTGTAGAGGTCGTCGCCTTCGTTGATGTCGATGGCGATGATGCCGCTGGCGCGGACGTTGGAGAATGCCGAGAGCTCGGTCTTCTTGATCTTGCCGGCGCGCGTGACCATCACTACGTACTTCGCGTCGGTGAAGTCCCTGACCGTCAGGAGGGCGCGCACGCTCTCGCCCGGCTCGACCGACAACAAGTTGACGATCGCCTTCCCACGGGCGTTCGAGCCCACCTCGGGAATGGCGTGAACCTTGAGCCAGTAGAGCCGGCCCTTGTCCGTGAACACCAGAACGTACGAGTGCGCCGAGGCGACGAAGAGGTGCTCGACGATATCCTCTTCTTTCGGCTGCATTCCGATCCGCCCCTTGCCGCCGCGGCGCTGGGCGCGGTAGAGCGAGAGCGGAGAGCGCTTGATGTAGCCGCCGCGCGATACGGTGATGACCATGTCCTCGTCGGCGATCATGTCTTCAATCGAGATGTCGTGGGCCTCGGCGACGATCTCGGTGCGGCGGACATCGCCATATCGCTCTTTGATGTCGCCCAGCTCGCCGGCGATGATGTCGAGGATCAATTGCTCCGAAGCCAGAATCTCCTTGAGCCGGCGGATCAGGGCCAGGACTTCCTGGTACTCCTCCTTCAGTTTCGTGATCTCGAGGCTGGTCAGCCGCTGCAGGCGCATGTCGAGAATGGCCTGGGCCTGCACCTCGCTGAATGAGAACTCCGAGATGAGCCCTGACTTCGCCTCGCCCGGCGTTCCGCTGCCTCGAATGATCTCGATGACCCGATCGACGGCGTCGAGGGCGATGACCAGCCCTTCGAGAATGTGCGCGCGCTCTTCCGCCTTGCGCAGCTCGAAGCGCGTCCGCCGGACGACGATCTCCTTACGATGCTCGATGAAGTGCCGCAGCATCGTCGGCAAATCCATGACTTGCGGCTGGTTGTTGACGATGGCCAGGAAGATGATCCCGAACGTCGTCTGCATCTGGGTGTTCTTGTAGAGGTGGTTGAGGATGACCTCGGGCACCTCGCCGCGCTTGAGCTCGATGACGATGCGGATGCCGTCGCGGTCGGATTCGTCACGCAGGTCCGAGACGCCTTCGATCCGCTTGTCGTGGACCAGCTCAGCGATCTTCTCGAGCAAGCGGGCCTTGTTCGTCATGTACGGTATCTCCGTCACGACGATCTGCTGGCGGTCGCCCTTCTTCGCGGTTTCGATCACCGCGCGGGCCCGAACCTGAATGATGCCGCGGCCAGTCTCGTACGCCTGGCGGATACCCTCGATCCCATGAATGAAGCCAGCTGTCGGGAAGTCGGGTCCCGGCATCGCTCGCATCAGCTCCAGCGCGGTCACTTGCGGCTTCTTCATCATCAGAAGGCAGGCGTCGATGACCTCACCGAGGTTGTGAGGAGGAATGTTCGTGGCCATGCCGACGGCGATTCCGGAGGAGCCGTTGACCAGGAGGTTCGGGAACTTGGCAGGGAGGACGGCTGGCTCGCGCTCGGTGCCGTCGTAGTTCGGGATCCAGTCGACGGTCTCCTTGTCGATGTCGTCCCGCATCAGCTCTTCGGCGAGCCGCGTGAGACGGACCTCGGTGTAACGCATGGCCGCGGGGTTGTCGCCGTCGAGCGAGCCGAAGTTGCCCTGCCCGTCGACCAGCCGGTAGCGCATCGAGAAGTCCTGGGCCATGCGCACGACCGTGTCGTAGATGGCCGTATCACCGTGCGGGTGGTACTTGCCCATGACGTCGCCGACGATGCGCGCCGATTTCTTGTAGGCCTTGCCCGCCGTGTTTCCCTGCTCATACATGCCGTAGAGGATCCGCCGGTGGACGGGCTTGAGGCCGTCGCGCACGTCGGGGAGGGCGCGGCCGATGATGACGGACATCGCGTAGTCGAGATACGACTTGCGCATCTCATCTTCGATGTTCACCGGCACGCG
>DASQGS010000193.1:0-3651 GCA_035632455.1 Thermoanaerobaculia bacterium
CTGTCTGCGTCGCTCCGTGCGAGATAGGACCGCGGGAAGCCGCCGCGCAACCAATGCTTTGCCGCGGACTCCACGCCCACTTCGCCGAGGCTGAAGCCTTGCATCTCCAACAGCTCCGTGCGCCCGGCCAGCGTTTCCGAAGAACGCTTGATCAGGTCCGGAGACGCGCTGCCGAGAAGAAGGAAGCGCGCCGGAAGCGGCTGTCTGTCCGCAAGCACGCGCAACATCGGAAAAAGGTCGGGCCGGCGCTGCACTTCGTCGATCACAATCAGGCCCTTGAGCTCGCGCAAGGCGGTCATAGGCTCGCCGAGCCGCGCCAGGCTCACCGGATCTTCGAGGTCGAAGTAGTTGACGGAGTCCGGAGGGACCAGTTGCCGGGCCAGGGTGGTCTTACCGCACTGCCGCGGGCCGGTGAGAACGACGATTCGGCCTCGGCGGAGAGCCGATCGGATGCCGAAGAGGTGGGCGGATCGCGCGATCACGTTGAAATGATACCATGAAAATCGAAAAGATCATTTCTGATTTTCATGGTATCAACCGCACCTCGACAACCGTTGCTCCAGGAACGGTGACCGCCACGCCGATCCATTCAGGGTTGCCGATGCGACTTGTAGCCAAGAACCCTGGCGCTCTTCAGGACGTCGTTCGGCCAGGTGTCTCAAGCCAGGTTCGGAAGAATCGGAAGCCGCCGGATGCGCTTCCCGGTCGCGGCGAAAATCGCGTTCGCAACAGCCGGCGCGACCGGAGGCACGGCCGGCTCCCCAACACCGCCGGGCGCTTCGGTGGATCCGACGATGTACGCCTCGATCCGCGGGCCCTCGGCCATCCTGATCACCGGATAGTCGTGAAAATTGCTCTCGCGCACGCGACCGCGGTCGACGTGGATCTCGCCCCGAAGCGCGGCCGACAGTCCGAAGATGATCCCTCCCTGGACTTGCGCCTCGATTGTGTCCGGATTCACGATCTGCCCACAGTCGATGGCACACACAACGCGGTGAACTCTCACGATGCCTTTGTCCACCGACACCTCGGCCACTTGCGCGACGTGGCTTCCGAATCCGCCGAAGCAGGCCACACCCAGGGATCGACCGTCAGCCGGTTTGGAGCCCCAACCCGCCTTCGCCGCTGCGTACTGGAGCACCGCCCGCAACCGCTCGCTCTTGTACGTTTCGTCTCCCAGCGTCAACGAGCGGCTCGGCGCGAGCAGTCGAAGCCGGTACTCGACGGGATCGATGCCGGCGTGCGCGGCGAGCTCGTCGACAAACGACTCATTGGCGAACACGCCTTGAGAAGAGCCCACCGACCGCCACGCTCCAAGCGTGACCGGAGTCGGAACGTCCGCAAACTCCATCTGCTGGTTGGGCACGGCGTAAAGGTGTCTCAAGTGATCCGCGCGCATCTGGTCCGCGGGTGTCGGAGTCCATGGCGAGCGGTACGGTCCGACCATGCGGTGAAGCCACGCTGTCGCCAATCCGTCGCGTCCGATCGCCGCCTTCAACAGGTGCAGGCTGTTGGGCCGATAAAAATCGTGGCTGATATCATCCTCCCGCGTCCAGACGATCTGCACCGGCTTGCCGAGGATCTTCGATAGCTCGACCGCCTCGTGCATGTCCGTATCAGGATGCGCGCGCCGGCCGAATCCTCCTCCCATCAATGTGACGTTGATCCGAACATTCTCGATTGGCACGCGGTGGACGCGCGAGATCCGGCGCTGGATCCAAGGTCCCCACTGCGTCGGCATCCAGAGCTCGATGATCCCGTCGTGGACGTGCGCCGTCACGTTCATGGGCTCCATCGTGGCGTGAGCGAGAAGCGGCAATTCGTATGCGGCCTCGACGACGTCCTTCGAGCGGCCGAGCTCAGCCTCGGCGTCGCCCTCGCGGTGAAACGCATGTCCCGCGCTCTTGGCCCGGATGCGATGGCGAGCCTCGGCTTGCTCGGTCGAGAATGCGGAATCGGGTCCCTCGTCCCAAACCACCTCGAGAGCGCGACGGCCTTCCAGCGCCGCCCATGTGTTATCTGCCACGACTGCGACTCCGGCGATCTCCGCGACCGGAATACCGACAGGCTCGATCTCGTGAACGAAACGGACACCCGGCACCTTCATGGCCCGGTTACCGCTGAAGCGAACGAGGCGGCCATGGAACGTGGGTGCCTGCTCGATACTGGCGAACAGCATTCCGGGGAGCCGCACGTCGATGCCGAAGCGCGCGCTGCCGTCAACCTTCGAAGGCACATCGATGCGCGGAATCGCCGTGCCAAGAATGCGGAAATCGCCGGGCTTCTTGAGCATGACATCTTTCGGTACCGGCTTCGTGGACGCTCGTCCGGCAAGCGCGCCGAACGAGAGCTTCCGATGAGTCGGGTCATGCCAGACGAACCCGTTCTCCACCCGCACGGTGTCACGCTTCACCTTCCATTCGCCGGCCGCGGCAGCAGCGAGCATTTCTCTGGCTACCGCTCCGGCCTTGCGCAGAGGTTCCCACGACGAATGAACGCTGTCGCTGCCGCCGGTACCCATATCGCCGTAGCGCGTCTGATGGACGATGGCCTGCTCGACGCGGATTGTCGACCAGTCAGCCTCCAGCTCCTCGGCGACGAGCATCGGCAGCGCAGTCGTGACGCCCTGCCCCATCTCCGACTTGGCGACGGTGATCGTGATCCGATCCTCGGCGTCGATGCGCAGCCAGACGTTCGGTTGAAAGATTTCGTCGCGGCCGCGAAGTGAGCTTCGTACACCCGGCACGAGAATGCCGAGCACGAACGCGCCGCCGGCGACAGAGCCGGTGACGAGAAACTGGCGCCTGTCGATTTCCGCGCTCATCGCACACCTCGAGCCGCGGCGCGGTGGATGGCCTTGCGGATTCGGACATACGTTCCGCAGCGGCAGATCGTTCCGGACATGGCCGAGTCAATCTCCGCGTCCTCAGGATGTTGCCGGATGCGCAGCAACGCCGCGGCGCACATGAGCTGGCCTGACTGGCAGTAGCCGCATTGCGGCACCTGCTCGTCGATCCAGGCCTGTTGAAGCGCGCGCCATTCGGTGTCAGCGAGCCCCTCGATCGTCAGCACCTTCTTGCCTGCCGCAGCTTCGATGGGTGTCTGACACGACCGGACGGCATTGCCGTCGAGATGCACGGTGCACGCACCGCACAGGCCGGCTCCGCAGCCAAACTTCGTCCCCGTGAGATTGAGAATATCGCGCAGAACCCAAAGAAGGGGCATCGCGACAGGCGCCTCCACGGTCGTTGCTCTTGCATTCACCATGAGCTCGAATCGCGGCATTGCGTTTCCCTCGCTTTCCCGGTTGGCCTGATTCGGCGTGATCGTAGCCGCGATCACCGGCACCGCTGCCCGGCATGGGACGGTTGGTCGGACGCCAGGGACGAGTGGTCGATGGCGAGGGCTGAAGGAATGCTCTCAGCGGACTTAAACGCCGTTCACGATCGCATCCAGCTTCGCGCGCTGATGCCGGCTGAGCCGGACACGACGGCCCGTATCGAGAAGGACGACGTGATGGCCTCGAAACCAGGGATGGATCTCCTTGACGTGGCGTACATTGACGATGGTGGACCGATGAATTCGAAGGAACTCCTTCGGATTCAGCCTGCGCTCGATGTCACCGAGGGTCTGGCGAATGAGGAGCGAGTG
>DASQGS010000194.1:0-5071 GCA_035632455.1 Thermoanaerobaculia bacterium
GCGCCCCTACAATGGTGCCAGCATCCAAAGCGTGACAATTTCTCCATCCCTTTTCAGGCCATAATCCCCGTTCCAACAGGAGAAACGCGATGAGCTTGCGTGTCCGGCTCGCATGGGTTGCGATTGCCGCGATGGTCATTCTGCCCCGCTGCGGCGGGAAGGGTGGGGGTACCGAGGGGCAGGGGTTGCCGCCGGTGACCGTGAAGATCGGGCTGGTACAGACGCGGACGATCCGCACGACCACCGAGTATGTTGCGCAACTTCGCTCGCGACGGTCGATCGACGTGCAGCCGATGGTCGATGGTCACGTGCGCAGCATCTTCATTCGGCCCGGACAGCGAGTCGAGGCCGGGACGCGCATCATGCAGATCGATCCGGCGAAGCAGCTCGAATCGGTCCGCGGCTTCGAGGCCACGCGGGCGTCGCGCGTGGCGGCGTTGCGACTCGCCGAGCAGCAGGAGAAGCGGATCAAGGGCCTGTTCGCCAGCGGTGTCGCCAGCCGGCAGGATCTCGATCAGGCGGAGTCGAATCTCGCGGCCGCGAAGGCCGATGTCTCCGCGCTGGACGCCCAGGTGTCTTCCGAGAAAGTCCAGCTCCGCTACTACGACATCGCCGCGCCGGCCGCCGGCGTCATCGGCGACATCCCGGTTCGCGAAGGCGACTACGTCACCTCGGCCACGCGCCTCACGACCATCGATCAAAACACGGCGCTCGAAGCCTATTTCAACGTTCCCATCGAACGAGCCGTCGAGCTCCGGCCCGGTCTTCCGGTCGAGTTGCTCGATGAAGCCGGCAAGGTCGTCGCGGATGGGCAAGTCGATTTCATCGCACCGCGTGTCAGTGACACGACGCAGTCGCTCGTGGTGAAGGCGCCGATCGCGAATGTGCACGGCGGAATGCGGGCGGCGCAGTTCATGCCCGCGCGCCTCATCTGGAGCTCGCGGGAGTCGCCGGTCGTGCCGACGACGGCGGTCACGCGCCTCGGCGGACAGCCGTTCGTCTTCGTCGCCGACGCCGAGGGGAAGAACATCATCGCTCACCAGAAAAACGTCGAGCTCGGCGAGCTCAGCGGCGACGTCTACGAGATCCGCAGCGGCGTCAGCGCCGGCGACCGCGTGGTCGTCTCCGGCGTGCAGAAGCTGCGCGACGGCGCGCCGATCGTTCCGGAGCCGCAGGCGGCGCCGGCGGAGAAGCGGTGATCCATGTTCGTCGACTTCTTCATCAAACGGCCGATCTTCGCCACCGTCTGCTCGCTGATCGTCATCCTGGTCGGCGCGATCTGCATGCCTTCGCTGCCGATCGAGCAGTACCCGTCGCTCGCCCCGCCGACGGTCAACGTCCAGACGGTCTACAACGGCGCCAGCGCCGAGGTCGTCGAGTCCGCCGTCACAACGCCGCTGGAACAGCAGATCAACGGCGTGCCGGGCATGAAGTACATCACGTCGACCAGCGGCAATGACGGCTCGTGCAGCATCACCATCACGTTCGACGTCGATCGCAACGTCGACATCGCCGCGGTGGACGTGCAGAACCGCGTCGCCGCTGTGCTGCCGCGCTTGCCCAACGAGGTCAAGCAAGTCGGCGTGAATGTGACCAAGTCATCCGGCAATTTCATCATGGCCATGGGGCTGTACGCCGATAAGGATCAATACGACACGATCTTCATCAGCAACTACGCCGACCGCTACCTCCGCGATGCGCTGAACCGCGTCAAGGGCGTCGGCAACGTGCTCATCTTCGGCGAGCGGAAATACGCGATGCGCATCTGGCTCGATCCGTCGCGCATGACCACGCGGCGCATCACGGCCGACGACGTCGTCAATGCGCTCCGCGAGCAGAACATCCAGGTCGGCGCCGGGCAGGTTGGCCAGTCTCCCGCGCCGGAGGGGCAGCCGTATCAGGTCAGCGTCCGCGCGGTGGGCCGGCTCGCCGACGCGAACGAATTCTCCGACATCGTGGTCAAGAAAGGCGACGGCGGCGATCTCGTGCGCATCCGCGACATCGGGCGCGTCGAGCTTGGCGCAGAGGACTACAGCTCCGTATTCCGGTTCAACGGACATCGCGGCGTCGGCATCGGCGTGCTCCAGCTCTCCGGCGCGAACGCCCTCGAGGTCGACCGCCGCGTGCTCGCCGTTCTCGAAGACCTGTCGAAATCGTTCCCGCCGGGAATCAAGTACACCGTCGCGTTCGATGCCACGGATGCCGTCAACGAGTCGGTGCGCGAGGTCGTCTTCACGCTGCTCGCCGCGATCCTGCTGGTCATCGCCGTCATCTTCATCTTCCTGCAGGGCTGGCGGGCCACGGTCATCCCAGCGGTCACCATTCCCGTGTCGCTCATCGGGACGTTCGCGTTTGTGAAGGTCTTCGGTTTTTCGATCAACACATTGACTTTGTTCGGATTGACCCTGGCGACCGGCCTCGTCGTGGACGATGCCATCGTGGTGATCGAGAATATCGAGCGCTACATCGCCGAAAAGGGGATGAAGCCGCGCGAGGCGGCCTCGGCGGCGATGGCGGAGGTCGCCAGCGCGGTCATCGCCACGACGCTCGTGCTCATCGCCGTCTTTGTTCCGGTGGCGTTCTTCCCGGGCACCACCGGCGTCGTCTATCGCCAGTTCTCGCTGACCATCGCCTTTTCGGTCGGCCTCTCGGCATTCAATGCGCTCACGTTCACGCCGGCGTTGTCGGCGCTGCTCCTCCGATTGAAGGAGGCGCAGCACGACACGCCGTTCTTCCGTCCGGTGAATCGCGCCATCGACGCCATGCGCCGCACGTACGCAGCGATGCTGCGTTTCGTTGTGACGCACAAAGCGCCGACGGCTGTGGTCATGCTTCTTCTGCTCGGCGTGGGCTACCTCCTGTTGCGCAGCGTGCCGGGAGGCTTCGTGCCTGAGGAGGATCAGGGCTACTTCTTCGTCCTTGTGCAGGCGCCCGAGGGCGCGTCGCTCGAGGCCACGGACGCCGTGCTCAAGAGCGCCGCGGCCGAGATCCGTAAGGAGCCGGAGATCGGAAACATCTTCTCGGTCAGCGGATTCAGTTTTGCCGGCAGCGGCCCGAATCGCGGACTGCTGGTGATGAGCATGCAGCCGTGGAGCAAGCGCAAGCGCGCCGATCAATCGGTCGATGCCGTGATCAATCGTCTGCGCGGCCCGCTATGGAACATCCCCGGCGCGCTGGTCTTTCCGTTTGCGCCGCCTCCGATCGCCGGCGTCGGCGCGTTCGGCGGATTCCAGTTCATCGTACAGGACCGCCAGGGCGCGACGCCGGTTGCGCTCGCGGAGGCCACCAACGCGATCATCGGCGAAAGCGCGAAGCAGAAGGAGCTTCAGGGGCTCTTCTCCGGATTCACGGCGAACGATCCGCAGCTCGTGATCACGGCGAACCGCGCCCGCGCCAAGGCTCTGGGGATTCCGATCGATCAGATCTTCTCCTCGCTCCAGGTGCTGATGGGCTCGTCGTACGTGAACGACTTCGACTTCGCGAACCGCGCCTATCGCGTTTACGTCCAGGCCGATCAGAAATACCGCGCCACGACGGCGCGGATCGGGGAGTACAACGTACGCACCGCGGGCGGCGAGATGGTGCCGCTCGAGTCGCTGGTCCATATCCGCGAGTCGACCGCGCCGCAGACCATCTCGCATTACAACCTCTTCCGCTCTGCCGAGATCGACGGCAGCCCGGGGCCCGGCTTCAGCACCGGCACGGCCATGCAGGCGATGGAGCGGATCGCGGCGCGCGTGCTGCCCCAGGGCTTCGCGTTCGAGTGGAGCGGCCTCTCGCAGGAGGAGATCGAGTCCGGCAGCCAGACGCTGGTGATCTTCGTCCTCGGTCTGGTGTTCGTCTTCCTCGTGCTGGCCGCGCAGTACGAGAGCTTCGTGCTGCCGATGATCATCATGCTCGGCGTGCCGTTCGGCCTCGTCGGCGCGTTCTTCGGCCAGTGGCTGCGCGGCCTGGAGAACGACATCTTTTTCCAGGTCGGGCTGGTGATGTTGATCGGACTGGCCAGCAAGAACGCCATCCTGATCGTCGAGTTCGCGGAGCAACTCCGGGCCCAGGGCCGCTCGATCGTGGAGGCCGCGACGGAAGCCGCGGCGATTCGCCTCAGGCCGATTCTCATGACCTCTCTCGCGTTCATCCTCGGCGTGGTCCCGCTGCTGTTCGCCAGCGGCGCCGGCTCCGGCAGCCGCCACTCCCTCGGCACCGCGGTCTTCGGCGGCATGCTGCTCTCGACGTTTCTCAACCTCTTCTTCATCCCTCTGCTCTACATCGTCATCGAGACCTTCCGCGAGAAGGCCGGCGAGCCGATGCGGACCGAGGATGGAGAGGTTGTGGACGTGGACGCGACGTAGGCGGTAGTCAAGAGCTCCGTCGATCGTGTCATCCTGAGGCGGCGAAACTCCGGAGGGGTGAAGCGCGCCGACGGATCTCCTTGCGAGCGCGATCAAGCCCCGTCGCCGTCTTCATCCGGCGAGGCTAGCTGCCAAATCCGGAGCCCCAGACGAGCGCGGCGTCTACGAACCTGCATATGCCGGATGCTCCCGTTCTCTGTTCGTCATCCTTTCCCTACGGACTTCATTATGCGGACACAGACATTGTTTCAATTCACTATTGCATTCTATCCACAATGGACCTAGATTGTCGGACGGGTTCCGATCAACTTAGGGAGGTTCACAATGTACCGCTACGCCTCTGTGCTGGCTGCCGTAGGTCTGCTCGTTCTCTCGGATCCGACTCATCTAATTGCGGCCGATGACCCTTCGAAGCAAGGCGCTGCTGAATCCGACGCTGAAAAGGCACTTAAGGAGCGCGTCGAAAAGCTCTCCGCAATCGCGACCAAGGTGCCTAACACGGTAATCACCTGTCATACGTCTGATCTGAAGTGCGACCCGGGTGAGATCTACATTAGTGCGGCCAGTGTTTCGACGATCCTCATCGACACTAAGCCGAACGCAAACAAGAAGAAGTTGACGGTTCAGTTATCGGCTGGCGAATACGATGCCAATCTTGGCGATATCTGCGTGAAACGTGAATATCAGCCGGCGCCAGACAAGGTCTCAGTCGCCCTGTACAA
>DASQGS010000195.1:0-1509 GCA_035632455.1 Thermoanaerobaculia bacterium
ACCTTCGCGCCGCCGGATGTTGATTGAGATCGGATAACATAGGTCATTCATCCGAGGTGAGATCGTGCATATCAACGACCTACTCAAGATTGCGGCGGAACGGCGCTCATCGGACCTTCACATCAAGGTGGGGTCCCATCCCGTCATCCGTGTGGACGGCGAGCTGATCCCGCTGGTCGAGCTCAAGCGCCTGATGCAGGAAGACACCATCGCCATGGCTTTCTCCATCATGTCGTCGCGGCAGAAGGAGAAGTTCAAGAACAACTACGAGATCGACATCGCCTACTCGGTGCCGGGCCTGGGCCGTTTCCGCTGCAACATCTTCCAGCAGCGCGGCACGGTCGGCCTGGTGCTCCGCGTCATCCCGGTCAAGATCCTTTCCGTCCGCGAGCTGATGTTGCCGGTCGTGCTCGAGAAGATCGCAGAGGAGCGGCGCGGCCTGATCCTCTGCACCGGGACGACCGGCTCCGGCAAGTCGACGACCCTGGCGGCGATGATCGATTACATCAACTCCCACCGCACCGAGCACATCATGACGGTCGAGGATCCGATCGAGTTCCTCCACCGCGACAAGAAGTCGATCGTGAATCAGCGCGAGATCGAGGTCGACACGAAATCGTTCTCGCAGGCCCTCCGCTCCGCGCTGCGCCAGGATCCCGACGTCATCCTCGTCGGCGAGATGCGCGACTACGAGACCATCGAGACCGCGCTGACCGCGGCCGAGACCGGGCACCTCGTGCTCTCGACGCTCCACACCATGGACGCGACCGAGACGGTCAACCGCATCATCTCGGTCTTTCCGCCGCACCAGCAGAAGCAGATCCGCCTGCAGCTCGCGGCGGTGCTGAAGGCGGTGGTCTCGCTCCGCCTGCTTCCCCGCGCCGACGGCCTCGGCCGCGTGCCCGCCGCCGAGGTCCTGATCTCCACCGCCTACATTCGCGACTGCATCGAGAACAAGGAGAAGACGAAGCTCATCAAGGACGCCATCTCGCAAGGCACGTCGCAGTACGGCATGCAGACGTTCGACCAATCGCTCTACACGCTGTACAGAAACGGCCTGATCACGCTCGACGAAGCGCTCCGCCGGGCCTCGAACCCCGACGAGTTCCGCCTCAAGCTCCAAGGAATCCAGTCGACCTCGGATGTGGCGAAGGAGGACATGGAGTCCAAGCTCTCCGTGGCCGCCGATTCCGATCCCTTCTCCGACGACTCGCCGTTCGATTTCGGGAATTCGCTCTAACGTCCTCTTCCTAGGTAATCTCCCTACACCGAATCCAGCAATCGCCCTATTCGGAATGTCACCGCTCCGGGACATGATGCCGCCGGTTTCCCCCCGAAGATGAGCGAGCCTCGCGTCCATGTACAGGGCCGTATCCTGCTGATCGACGACGATGAACTGGTAGCCGGCTCCCTTCGCGAGGTTCTCGTGAGGGGCGGCAGTCAGGTCGACGTCGCGGTGGAGTCGTCGTCGGCCGAGCGGCTGATGCGGGCGCAGGACTATGACGTCGT
>DASQGS010000196.1:0-4819 GCA_035632455.1 Thermoanaerobaculia bacterium
GCTGCTCTCGGCCGGTTGACCGGGGCCCTGCCACTGGCGCGAAAAGCGGCGGCGAGCCGCCGCAGTCCATAGGCCTTTTCTCAATTCTCCTTCAACTTCTCAATTCGTCTCGGGCCTCGGGCGCCGCCGGCCCTTTTCTTAATTCTGCATTCTGCGTTCTGCGTTCTGCATTCCCTGGGCTAAGCAGGCGGTTCGTTCAAGCGATTCATACATGTGGTTTCCCCTCTACCCGGCCCTCTCCCCGAAGTTCGATTTGCGCTGGCGTGGCGGTGTTTTCGGACGGGGAGAGGGGGATTCGCTCCGTGGCCGTGATTTCAGACGGGGAGGGATCAATTCTTCGCGAGTGGTCACGAAAGCGGCGGCCTGGCCGCCGCAGTCCATAACGGCGTTGCCGCCGCAGTCCATAAGACTACGAAACCTTCACCCTTGCCTCCACGAAGTGGCGGCGCAGGTCGTGCGGTTCCATGGGGCGGGCGAAGTAGTAGCCCTGGCCGCGGGTGCAGCCGGCGCGGATGAGGGCGTTGGCTTCTTCCTGGCGCTCGATGCCCTCGGCAACGATCTCGAGGTCCAGGGCCCGGCCGAGGTCGATCACGCCGCGCGCGACCGGGGAGAGATCGCCGTCCGGGGCGAGGCCGCGGATGAACGACTGGTCGAGCTTGAGGATGTCCACCGGAAGTTTCTCGAGATACGCCAGCGAGGAGTAGCCGGTGCCGAAGTCGTCGATGGCCACGCGGACGCCGAGGGCTTTCAGCTCATTCAGCCGCTGGATCGTCGACTCCGTCTCGATCATCAGCACGCTCTCGGTGATCTCGAGCACGAGCTGGTCCGGGCGCAGGCCGGTGTGCCGCAGAGCGGAGACCACCTGGGTCACGATCCCAGGCTCCTGAAGCTGGCGCGCGGAAAGGTTGACGCTCACGTGCCGGTCGCGGCCCCATTCGCCCGCGAATCGACATGCCTCTTCGAGCACATGGCGGCCGATCGCGAGGATCAAGCCGGTGGCCTCGGCGACGGGGATGAAGCTCGACGGCAGGATGAGGCCGCGCGTCGGATGACTCCATCGCGCGAGGGCCTCGGCGCCGACCCAAGCTCCCGTGTGAAAGTCCACGATGGGCTGGAAGTGGAGAACGATCTCGCCGAGCGCCACGGCGCGCCTCAGATCGGCCTCGAGTTGCAGGCGCTCCAGCACCGCGGCATGCATGCCCGGCTCGTAGACTTCGCACAAGCCCTTGCCGCGCTTCTTGGCCTGATACATCGCGACGTCCGCGTTGCGGAAGATCTCGCCTTCCAGTTCGTCGCGGCCGCTGAGCACGATTCCGACGCTGGCGGACACCGAGACCTCCGTGCCTGCGATACGCATCGGGGCCCGGAGCGCGGAGGCGATTCGATTGGCGACGTCGAGGGCCGCGACTTCGTCGGGCGTGTCTTCGAGCAGCACGGCGAACTCATCGCCGCCAAGGCGCGCCGCGGTGTCGATGGAGCGAAGGCAGGACTTCAGCCGCTTCGCCACCTCGACCAGGACGTCGTCGCCGGCGCTGTGGCCCATGCTGTCGTTGATGGTCTTGAAATCGTCGAGGTCGAGCAAAAGCAGCGAGCTCGGGAGCCCGCCTCGCTGGCCGCGCGCCTGGGCGTGGCTGACGCGGTCGGCGAGCAAGGCACGATTCGGGAGTCCGGTAAGGCTGTCGTGAAGAGCCTGATGTCGCAACTGCTCCTCGAAGTGTTTGCGCTCCTCGATGTCGCGGATCGTGAGTACGACGCCGCGGACATTCGGGTCGTCGAGCAGGTTCGTGGCGATGATCTCGGCGCGAGTCCATCGTCCGTCGCCGCGCCGCAGACGCCACTCCGCCGGAGCCGAGGCGCCCTTCTGGCGTGCCGGCGCAAGCGTCGCGTCGATGGAGGCGGCATCCTCGGCCGGAAGGAGCGACACGATGCGCGTCCCGACGAGAGCCTCGGCGCCGTACCCGAGGACGCGCTCGGCCGACGGCGTCTGATAGCGGACGATTCCTTCTTCGTCCACCACGACGATCAAGTCCGACGCGTTCTGCACGAGCGAGCGGAACCGCGCCTCGGTCTGCCGCGCCGCGGCTTCGCCGGCAAGACGAACGTTCTCCCGCACGGCCGTGACCTGACGCGCAAGAACCACGCCGGTCAGTCCTACCGCGGCCAGAATGAGACCGCCACGCGTCGAGGACCATTGCTCAAAGGACGAGGCCGTGAGCGTCAGGTATCCGATTCCCACGGCAACGAGCGGCAGCAGATCGAATCGATCGGAGCGCAGCCCCTCCCGGATCGCGGTCTCGCCCCGGCTGGTGACGCGCAGGTGCATGTACGCCGCCAAGCCTACGAACAGCCACCGCAGCATGAAGATCAGGTCGGCCGGACCTCCGTCCGGCGTAATGC
Source organism: Thermoanaerobaculia bacterium (assembly GCA_035632455.1). GTDB lineage: Bacteria > Acidobacteriota > Thermoanaerobaculia > Gp7-AA8 > Gp7-AA8 > DASQGS01. Next base: position 2,398 of record DASQGS010000196.1, read on the forward strand.
CTGCGACGCGGCTCTGGGCGTAGATGATGTCGCCCGCGAGGAGCGCGACCAGACCGGTAAGCAAGGTCATGAACGCCGCGCGGTAGCGCTCCTCTCCTCGCCCAACACCATTCACGGCAATGCCGAGCAACACCTGAAGGTCGGCCAGGGCGAAGGCCATCTGGACGTACACCATGTTGGGGTTGGCATGCGCCTGTGAGGCAATCGGGCCGATCGCGAAATACCAAATAGCCATCAGGCCGCCGAGAAAGACCGTCGCGGCATCCAGCCCGAAGGTCATGCGCTCGCGGCGATTCTTCGGGAATCTCTGGAAGGAAACCAACCCGAGAAGCACGAAGACATAGTGGGAGAAATAAGAAAGGCGTGCCACCGCGAGGACGCGGCTTTCTTCGATCCCGACATAGGTCAGGAGCCAGATCAAATCCCCGAGGGCGTAGAGCGCGAAGCCCGTCGCAAGCAGACGCCAGGCACGGCGCGCACGCGGTTGAAGGCCGGCGGGTCGCGACGCCAGCAGCGAAAGCACGGCCGCGGCGAGGCCGGCAGGGATCTGGGCGAAGACGCTGGCCAGCGCGCGATCGGCGGCCGTCAGGCGCGGGAGCAGGAACCAGATGATGTAAAGGAGGACGTAAAGCGACAGACCGACAACCATCCGGGCGGCGGCGCTCTCAGAGGCTCCCACGGCCGGCCCGGGCGCTAAAGCGTCGAACTGCCTGCCATTTCGGCTCAAGACTCGGTCCCGAAGTCGCAGTCTACCATCCGGCCGTTTGGGATGTAACAGTGGTATGCGACGGATTTGCCTACAGCCTGAGCGGTGGATTGTCCGGCCTAACGGAACTTCCGTGACTCCGATGCCTGCTCAGCCTACAATCTCGGGCTCATGACTAAGCGCCTGTTCGTCCTCGTCGCCGCCCTGATCCTGACCGCCCTCCCCTCGCGCTCCGCGCCCAAGGGCGGACCGTCGCGCGCACCGGTGAAGGGCTGCGTCTGGGAGAAACGTTCAGATGCGAAGCTCGGCCTCGAAGCATGGGTTCAGCGCTGCGACTTCGGATTCCGAAAGATCGACTTCCTGTTTACGAGCAGCTCGCTGGCCGTCCGCTACTCGGACGGCAACGGAAAGCCGGATCCACTGGTGGACGTATTCGATCTCAAGCCCGGCGAGACGCCGGAAGCGGGCATCAAACGCATTTTCCTCGCCCACACGGACAAGAAGCTCGCCGCCCGCTGCGTCCTTGCACCGTACAAGGACGATGGCCTCGCACCAACACCTCCGGGCGTCAAGCGCTTTACGTTCGTGCCGAATGCCGCCTACGCGAAGGAGCTCAAGAAGACGGCGAGCCCCGACGAAGTGGGCGACCCTCCCTGCGGCGACTGGGGCGAAGCGCCGGACGGCGTCCAGTATTTCGAGGCCCAACCCGCCAGCGGCGTGCCGAAGGTGCTGTTCGTGCGCGTGGGGCAGGATGAGCCGCTGTTCGATGAGAGGACGCTGAGGGTGGTGGGTAGGAAGTAGACACGCAAGCGTCTAGTTCATCTCTAAGCGATCGCGATCAGCACGCCAGCTCCGATCAAGAGGTTCAACACTATCGCAACGCCGGCCCAAAACCGCTGGGCCCGCACAAACAACCCGCCAATACCGATCAGGATTGCGCCGCCGAGTACGGCCCATCCGCGTACCAGCGCGGCGAACAGAGTGAACTGCCCTGGCTCGCCGCCCGGCCAATCCGCATGATCTGCATGCAGGGCCCACAAGAGATACATCAACGCCACCAAGCCAAGCGCCGCCGAGAACGCACCCGCGGTTGGAACATGATCCTTCCGTTGTACCGTCCGTCGGGTCAGCGCGAGTGATGCCGCCGTCCCCCGGCGCCCTGCATAGACAACCAAGAAACACGCAGCGGCCAGGACCGCCGGAAGCCAAACGAGGCTCCAGTCACGATCGACGGCGACGACTGCCACAATCGCTGTACTCAGAACTCCAACACTGCCCGCGGTCAATCGAATGAGGCGATCTGCCATGCTCAACCAATCTGCCACTTACAAGTTGCCATCGCGCTAACGCGGCGCTCCAGGCGCCAAACGGCGCACCCATCGCCGACATCATTCATCGCCCTGCACAGCCTAAGTCAGCATAACCAGCAGCACGACGACCACGATGGCGACCAGATTCACGGCAAGTCCGATCGCGGCCCAGCGTCGCTGCGATTTCTTGAAAATGCCTGCCACGCCCACGATCAATCCGGCCGCCAGCAGTGCGACTCCCCAAAGTGCCGCTGTGGACAATGCGATCAGCCCCGATTCGCCGCGGGGCCAGTTCGGATGAGGGTCGCAGAACACCCAAGTCATATAGGCTACGGCCGCGAGACTGATTGCAACTGACGAGACGCCGAGCGTCCTGGAGCCTCTCAACCGATAGCCTCCTGTCGAC
>DASQGS010000197.1:0-2091 GCA_035632455.1 Thermoanaerobaculia bacterium
GAAGTGACCAAGCGGGTCATGCCGATCGAGGAGGCGCGGAGGACCGGCGCCGTGGCCATGTTCGGCGAGAAGTACGGCGACGAGGTGCGCATCGTCTCCGCCGGCGATTACTCGCGCGAGTTCTGCGGCGGATGCCACGTCAACCGCACCGGCGACATCGGCGTGTTCAAGATCGTGAGCGACCGTTCGTTAGCAGCCGGCGTCCGGCGCATGGAGGCGCTGACGGGCCGAGGGGCGCTGGCGCATTTCCGCAAACTCGAGGAGACGACTCGTGAGTTGGCGCAGCAGGTCAATGCGCCCGTGGGCGAGTTACCGGGCTTCGTGCGTTCGCTGCAGGAAAAGCAGAAGGCGCTGGAGAAGGAGAACAAGCAGCTCAAGATGAAGCTCGCCACCGGCGGCTCGGTGCCGACGCAGGATGACGAAGCCGCCGACGTCGACGGCGTCAAGCTCCTGACCCGCCGCGTCGACAATGTCTCGGGCGGCGATCTGCGCAATCTCGCTGACACGTTCCGCGCGAAGATCAAGAGCGGCGTCGTGGTCCTCGGCAGCGTGACCGACGGAAAGGTCACCTTGTTGACTTCCGTGACCAAGGACCTCGTGGATCGCGCGCCGGCGAACGCGCTCCTGCAGAAGCTCGCGCCGATCGTCGGCGGCAAAGGCGGCGGCAAGCCCGACCTCGCCCAGGCCGGCGGCAAGGACGCGGAGAAGCTCGACGAGGCCCTGGAGCGGGCGGGCGGCGCGCTGCGGGAGTTGCTGGGCGCGTAGGCGACTCGATGCTCAACCTCTACGACGAGCTGATCGCGGTGACACGGGCTTTTCAGGAGCGCGGCGTTGAATACGCGGTCTGCGGCGGGATGGCCATGGCGATCCACTCCATCCCGCGCAACACGGTTGATCTGGACCTTCTCATTCGCCGCGAGGATCTCGAACAGGCGGAGGAGATCGCGATGCAACTGGGGTACACGTTCAAGGCCCGGCCGATGAAGTTCGACGGCGGTACGGTCGAGATCCATAGAATTTCGAAGATCGATCCCGATACGCACGACCCACTCATGCTCGACTTCCTTCTCGTCACGCCGGCTGTCGAGGATGTATGGGCTGCGCGCGAAGTGCTGAGATTGGAAGATGGCGCCATCAGCGTCGTGTCGCGCGAAGGCCTCATCAAACTGAAATCATCTCGATTGAGTGAGCGCGACATCGAGGACATTCGCTTGTTGCGAGGAGAGGGTGAATGATCCCGGACATGGGTCCTCGTGCGATCACCACGCGCTTGAAGCGGGTCGCCCAATTGCGGGACGCCTATCTGCGCCTCGCCAAGGGACAGCTCGGGCCACGCGAAACGGCACCGCGCGCGCCGGCGAAGATCGAGGAGTCTGCCGCCAAATCGAAGGGGAAAGAGACATGAGTGATCCTTCGCCACAACCCGGCATTCTCGCCGCGCCGCCCGCGCTCGGCCGTTCGCTGACGTTCCGAATCGAGCCGGAAAGCGACGCCCGCGCGGCACTGCTTGCGCTGCGCGATGGCTTCGCGCCGGACTGGGGCGTGGCAGCGCTCGGCGAGCCTGCGGTGCGCGCAGAGGGCTTGGACGTGCCCGGGCTGCGAGTCTTTCCCGCGCTCGCCGGTGCGGGGATCTCGATTCCCTCCACGCAGCAGGCGCTCTGGATACTTCTCCGAGGCGAGGATCGTGGAGCGTTGTTCGACGTGACGGAGAAAGTGCGCTCGCTGGTCGCTCCCGCGTTCGCGCTCGACGACGCGATGGACATGTTCTTGTACGCCGGCGGTCGCGACCTCACCGGATTCGAGGACGGGACGGAAAATCCCGCCGGCGATGCGGCCGTCGATGCGGCGATCGTCGCCGGTGGAGCGTTCGCCGGATCGAGCTTCGTCGCCGTGCAGCGATGGGTCCACGATCTCGAGCGCTTTCGCGCATTTCCACGCGAGAAAAGAGATCACACGATCGGCCGGGAGCTCGAGTCGAACGATGAGATCGAAGACGCGCCGCCGTCCGCGCACGTCAAACGGACCGCGCAGGAGAGCTTCGATCCTCCGGCGTTCATGGTCCGGCGCTCGATGCCGTGGGCGACGGCCGAT
>DASQGS010000198.1:0-17920 GCA_035632455.1 Thermoanaerobaculia bacterium
AGTACAGAGGAGACCTCTCCGTGACCTCTGTGTCTCTGTGGTTCAAAAAAAAGACCTGTGTGCCCCGTTTACAATGCCCGCCAATGTTCACTCCCCGCCGCACCGCCCTCGATCCCCTCTTCACCCCGCAGTTCGCTGGGATGTGGGTCTTCGCCTTCATCACCTTCTTCTCCGCGTTCCAGCTCCTCCCCGGCATCCCCTTCCGCATCCTCGAGCTCGGCGGCACGAAAGCGCAGGCCGGGTGGTTCCTCGCCGTCTACACGTTCGCCAGCGCGCTCGCCGGGCCGCTGATGGGCAACATCGCCGATCACGTGGGCCGGCGGCGCCTCCTCGTCACCGCCTCGATCCTCTTCGTCGGCTTCTCCGTTCTTTATGGCGTCGTGCGCGTCCTCCCGCTGCTCCTCATCATCGGCGCGATCCACGGCTCGATCTGGTCGGGCATCCTCTCCTCCGCCTCGGCGATCATGAGCCACCACATCCCCGAATCGCGGCGCACCGAGGGGCTCGCGTATTGGGGCCTGGCCAGCACGGCCGCGGTGGCCGTCGCGCCCGCGGTCGGCCTCTGGGTCTACCACTTCGGATGGACCGTCCTCTGCACCGAGCTCGCGATCATCTCCGCGATGATGGCCATCTGGGCCTCGCGCCTACCATTGAGCGATGCCGATCAGCAACCCGAGGAGGGACCATCGATCCGCACGGCCTTCGATTGGCCCACGATTCGCGCCAGCCTGACGCTGACCACGATCTCGTTCGGCTACGGCGGCGTCACCAGCTACGCCGCGATCCTGGCCACCGAGCGGCACATCGCTCCGCGCTCGATCTACTTCAGCGTCTTCGCCACGACCATCGTGCTCTTCCGCATCGCCACCGCGCACCTCGGCGACCGCTATGGCACCAAGCAGATGCTCTACCCCTCGCTCGCGTGCCTCCCCGCCGCCTTCGCCATCCTCGCCATCGCCCACCAGCGATGGGAAATGATCGCCTCTGCCATCCTCTTCGGCATCGGCTTCGGCGGAGCGTATCCCGCGTTCGCCTCCTGGATTCTCGACAACACCGACTTCCGCCGCCGCGCTCGAACGTTTGGAAGCATCATCCTCGCCTTCGACATCGGCATCGGCACCGGCTCCGCCGTCATCGGAGTCGTCGGCGAACACTACGGCCTCGGCCACGCCTTCGCGCTCGCCTGCGTGCTGAGCTGCCTCTCGATTCCGATCTTCGCGATGACGTCGAAAAGGATGGCGGTGGCGGAGGGAAGGGCGGGGCGGTGACCCCGCTCCTATGTGCGCTTCGCACCTTGGAGTTTGGACGTTTTTCAAGGAGGAATTCCTCGAATTGATGCGTCGCAATGGTGTCGAGATCGATGAGCGCTATCTGTGGAAGTAGGCCTCGATCTGTCGCCCGCGTTGCGGGCTCGAGCAGGATCTCGGGGCGCGCCCGCCAGACCCCCGCCTGAAGGCGTGCCTGAAGGCGGGGGCTACTTACTCTCGCCGCCTTCGGCGGCATTGCCCCCGGCATCACTCGCTGCGCACGGACGTCAGCCAACTGTGTGTGTCCGGGGCGGCGCCTCGGGCGATGTCGAGATAGCGCCTCTGGAGCGCTTCCGTCACCGGACCTCGCTTGCCGTCGCCGATGCGAATGCGATCGAGACTTCGCACGGGCGTCAGTTCTGACGCTGTGCCGGTGAGGAAGACCTCGTCGGCCGCGTAGAGCGACTCCCGCGGCATTTCCTGCTCGCGGACGCCGATTCCGAGATCGTCCGCGATCGTCAGCACGCTGTCTCGCGTGATGCCAGCCAGCAGGGTGCCGTTGAACGGCGGCGTGTAGAGGACACCGCGCGAGACGGCGAACACGTTCTGGCCCGATCCCTCGCTCAGGCGGCCGTCCGGCCCCAGCGCGATGGCCTCGGCGAAGCCGTTGGCCAGCGCCTCCATCTTGATCAACATTCCGCTGAGGTAATTCCCCGCCATCTTGGCCATGGCCGGGACCGTGTTCGGCGCCATGCGATGCCAGCTCGAGATGCACGCATCGACACCCTGTTCGAGCGCCCCTTCGCCGAGGTAGGCGCCCCACTCCCAACAAGGGAGATACACCTCGACCGGGCTGTCGAACGGCACCATCCCGGCCGCACCGAATCCACGGATCACCATCGGCCGGATGTAGCAGGCGTCAAGGCCGTTCTTCACCACCAGTTCGCGGCAGGCGAAGGCAAGCTCGTCGATCGTGTACGGGACATCGATGTGGTAAACGCGGCAGGAATTGATCAGGCGCAGCAGGTGATCGTTGAGCCGGAAGATCGCCGGGCCGCGCGGCGTGCTGTAGCAGCGGATGCCTTCGAAGGCCGAGGAACCAAACTGCATCGAGTGACTGAGGACGTGGACATGGGCGCCGGCCCACGGAATGAAGTCGCCGTCGTGCCAGATCCACGTCGTCGGAGTGAGTTTCGCCATGATCGCCGCTCCTGATGGGCCGGACATTATGCACGATCCGGCAGTCCGGAGCCGGGCGTTTCGTGGACCCAGTACCCTTCGCATGTGTGAGGCGGCCCGGTTTCGGGGATGGACGTGACGGAGCGGACTGCGCAGGGAGCTCCTTGACACATTCCGTCCCAAGGGCCCATGTTGCGGTTGTGAAGCGGGGGAGCATCACGGTCTTCGCAAGTCCCGTAGGGACGCTTGAAAATAGCCCAGGACGGAGTCCTGGGTCTGGAGTTTGGACATTTTGGACGGACATCGTAGGGCCCAGCAGCGCTGGGCCTAACCCGGCGCGGATCGGTAGTCGACATGCGTCGTCGAGTGGCGGCCCAGCGCAGCTGGGCCCTACGGGCCGTAACACTCCTCCGGAATGCGCGGGTCCAGCGCCCACATGGCAAATGTGCGCCGGCGGCCTTACCTCGGGCGCATGGGGACGGCGCGCACAAGCCATCGCCCAACTTCTGATCGGTCTCCCCCTGCAAACATTCCGTCAACACGATTGACTAGACTACATCTGTAATCTATCTTGCTTACACTCGTAAGCAAACCGTCAGGCAGAAGGACAGCGCATGCCCAAGCCGCCCAGGATCTCGGATGCTGAAGTGGAGGTGATGGATGTCCTTTGGAAGTCGTCTCCTCTCTCGGCGAGTGAGATTGCGGACGCGGTGTGCGCGCGGATGGAGTGGCATCCGAAAACCGTCAAGACCCTCCTCGGCAGGCTGGTGAAGAAGGGGGCGGTGCGGTATCGGGAGGAGGGGAATCGGTACCTCTACCGGCCCGTGTTCTCGCGCGACCGGTATGTCGAAGCGGAGTCCCGGTCGTTTGTCGACCGGGTGTTCGGCGGGAGGGCCACGCCGGCGCTGGTTCATTTTGTCGAGACCATGAAGCTGTCCGATGAGGATCTGCAGGAGCTGCGGTCGATTCTGGATCGCAGGCAGAAGGAGGACGAGCGCTCATGACCTGCATCCCCTCGATCTTTACGTTCGTCGCCTGGGTGTTTCAGGCCACGGCCAAGGGCTCGGTGGCGATCCTGCTCATCGCCGTGGCGGAGCGGTTGATCGGCCGCCGCTTGCGCGCGCGGTGGCGGTACGCGCTGTGGCTGGTGATTGTCCTGCGGCTGGTCGTTCCGGTCGCGCCTTCATCGACGTGGAGCGTCTTCAATCTCGTGCCTGCGCATCCGGGGATTCAGTGGCAATTGCGTGGAGCTCCGGGCCAGATCGTTTTCCAGCCGCAGGCCGGTGCCGGCTCCGCGAGCGCATTGCCGATGATCGACGTTCCGTGGTGGATCGCCGGATGGAAATGGGTCACGGCGGTCTGGATTTGCGGCATTGTCGCTCTCGCCGCGCGGGCGCTCATCGGCGCGGCGCGCATGCAATGGGTTGTGAAGCGGGCTCTGAGACAGACTGAGGAGAGCGGCGCCGTTTCCGCCGGCACAACGCGCCGGATCGTCGACGAGATCCGGGAGCAGCTCGGGATCTCGCGGCCGGTGCGGGTGCTGGAGTCATCGATCGTCGAGGTTCCGGCCCTTCACGGAGTGCTCCGCCCAACGCTGCTGCTGCCCGAGGGATTCTCCGAGGCGTTCGACGCCGCGGAACAGCGCCACGTCATCCTTCATGAACTGTGGCATCTCAGCCGCCACGACATCGCGATCAACTGGCTGCTGACCGCGATTCAAGCGCTGCACTGGTTCAATCCGTTCGTGTGGTTCGCGGTCTCGCGGATCGAAGAAGAGCGGGAACTTGCCTGCGACGAGCTGACGCTCTCCTGCCTTCATGAAGATGAGCGATTCGGTTACGGCAGAACGATGCTCAAGCTGCTCGAGCGCTTCCGGCCCGCGGGATCGGTCCCGGCGCTGGTCGGGATCGTCAGCCACAAGAGAAAGATGAGAAGGAGACTGATGATGATCGGCAGCGCCGGGAACAGGTCACCGCTTACGGTCGTATCGCTCGGAGTCCTGGCCATCCTTTGTCTGACTGCGTTCACGGATGCGCCCGGCGAACGGCGCGCGACCGGCCGGCTCGATCCGGACGGCGTTCGGACGCTCGAGCGCCTCGGGGGGCGAGTCACGTTCGATTTGACCAACGGCACGCTTTCCGACTTGCTCGACAAGATCGCAGACCGGAGTGGCGTCGCCATGACGCAATCGCCGGAGATCGCCGCGTCTCCGGCGCAGCGCGCCCGTTTCACGCTGCATGCCGAGAATGTGCCGGCTCAGGCCGTGCTGATCCAGGCACTCGCGCCGTTTCAGCTCGTGCCGGGGCCGAGTGCGAACGGAGTGAGCATCACGAACGGTCCCCTTTGCGTGATCCACCTCAACGCCGCGGGAGGCGCCGCGTGCAGAGGGAAGCCCGGCGGAACTATTCATCGCGCGCTGAACCTCAGCGAGGGGAAGCTGACCATCGACGTCACCGGCGCGCGATGAAGTAACGACACGACGCCTGCCGGCGCCAATCGCCCACCATCCGAGAATCCCAGGAGGCTTCGATGAGGAGAGGTCTGTCTCAAAACGCACTGATCCCGGCTCTTGCTCTCATTGCCGTGCTCGCCGCGGACATCCCGCCGGCGCGGGCCGGCAACTACGTTCTCGACCGTATCCACTCGGATGCGACGTTCAAGGTCCGCCACCTCGTCGCCAGATTCACCGGCAAGTTCAACGACTTCAATTGCAGCATCACCGGCGATCCCGCGAAGCCCGCCGACTCGTCCGTGCAGTTCACGATCAAGACCGCCTCGATCGATACCGGCCAACCCATCCGCGATGACCATCTTCGAAGCGCCGATTTCTTCGACGTCGAGAAGTTTCCGGAGATCACGTTCAAGTCGACGTCGATCAAGACCTCGTCCAGGAAGAATGTGTACGAAGTGACGGGCGACCTGACGATGCACGGCGTGACGAAGCGGATCACGCTGCCGGTCGAATACCTCGGCACGATCAAGAGTCCCCGAGGCTATGACGCGGCCGGCCTCACGCTCACGGCGACGATCAACCGCAAGGACTTCGGCATCGTCTGGAACGAGACCCTCGACGGCGGCGGGCTCGTTCTCGGTGACGAGGTCGAGGTGACCATCAACCTCGAGATGGCGAAGAAGGCTCCGGCCGCGAGCGAAGGGACGAAGGAGAAGACCAAGTGACGGAAGCCCTGGTCGAGATCCGGAATGTTCGCAAGACCTACAGGCGCGACGCGTTCGAAGTTCCGGTGCTCAATGGAATCAGCCTGGCCGTTCCCCGAGGCGACTTCGTCGCGCTCATGGGGCCGTCGGGCTCCGGGAAAACGACGCTGCTGAACCTCATCGCCGGCATCGACCGGCCGACGAGCGGCAGCATCGTCGTCGACGGCCGTGAGATCTCGCGCCTCTCTGAATCGGCACTCGCGGGTTGGCGGGCGCGCCACATCGGGTTCATTTTTCAGATGTACAACCTCATCCCGGTGCTCGACGCCGCCGAGAACGTCGAGCTGCCGCTGCTTCCGACGAGACTCTCGAAGCGCGAGCGCCGCGAGCACGTGGAGGCCGCGCTCGCGATCGTCGGCCTCGGCGACCGGACGCACCACTACCCGCGCCAGCTCAGCGGCGGTCAGGAGCAACGCGTAGCCATCGCCCGGGCCATCGTCAGCGATCCCACGATTCTCGTCGCCGACGAGCCGACCGGCGACCTCGATGCGAAGAATGCGGGCGAGACGTTGGAGCTTCTGCAACGGCTGAACGCCGAGCATGGGAAGACGATCGTGATGGTGACGCACGATCCGCGAGCCGCGAGCCGCGCGCGGCACACGCTGCATCTCGAGAAAGGCCAGCTCGCGGAAGGGGAGTATGGCCACGAGCCGTTGAAAGCGGGATTGCGATGAGATTCTTCAAGCTGATCCGCCGCAATTTCTTCCGCAACCGGCTGCGCACGATCCTGACGATCGCGCTTCTGGCGACGATCTTCTTCTTCGTCACAGTGTTGATGGGCATCCTGCACGGCTTCACCTTCGTCACGGACGCGGGGCTGAACCGTCTCGCCGTGGAGAACGCGATGTCGGTGACGGCGAGGCTCCCGTTCAGCTACGAACAGAAAATCCGCCAACTGCCGGGCATCGTCGATCTCTGCAAGCAGCAATGGGTCGGCAATTACTACAAAGACAAGCGGAATTCGTTCACCAATTTCGCCGTCGACCACAACAGTTTCGCCACCGTCTTCGACGACTACAAGGTCGATCCCAAGCAGCTCGCGGACTGGAAGGCGGACCGGCGCGGCGCTCTGGCCGGGCCGGAGCTGATGGAGCGCTTTCACTGGAAGATCGGCCAGCGGATCACGATGACGCACTTCATCTATCCGTACGACGCCGAGCTCACCATCCGCGGCGTCACCGATCATCCAGTCAACCGAGCGCTGCTCTTCTACCACATGGATTATCACAACGAGTCGATGCACAACGTCGCTCAGGCCGGCACGTTCTGGGTCAAGGTGAAGGACCCGAAGCTGATGGCGCCGCTGAGCCAGCAGATCGACGCCATGTTCAAGAACAGCGAATACCCGACCGAGACCTATACCGAGAAGGACTATCAAGCAGGCCTTCTGTCGTGGATGGGGAACGTGGAGCTTCTGTTCACCGCGATCAGCGGCTGCGCGATCGTGATGGTCATCCTGCTCGCGGCGATCACGATGAGCATGTCGGCGCGCGAGCGGGTCACGGAGATCGCGGTGCTGAAGGCCGTGGGATTCGCGAAGCCGCTGGTGCTGGCGATCATGCTCGGTGAGTTCATGATGCTGACTCTGCTCGGCGGCGCGCTCGGCGCGTTCGCGGCGAAGGTCGTCTTCAGCGTGGCCGACATGACAAAGCTCACCGGAGGGTCGGTGCGCGGCTTCGCCATCACCGCGCCGCTCCTGGGCAATTGCGCGCTCATCGCGGCGGCCGTCGGTCTCATCGCCGGAGGATTGCCGGCGCTGCGCGCGTCCAACCTCAGCGTCGTCGATGGTCTTCGGAGGGTCGTGTGATGATCCCGCTCAAGTACAACGCCGGCAACCTGAAGGCCCGGCGTGTTTCGACTCTGATGACGATCCTCGGAATCGGCATCGTCATCGCGGTGATGCTGGCGATGATGGCGCTCTACAACGGCGTCATCTCCCAGGTGGCGTCGTCGGGCTCGAAGGATCTGATGCTGGTGATGCGCGACGGCGTCGACGCCGAGCTTTCGAGCCGGGTGACGAAGGAAGCCGTCCAGATCATGCGCGCCTTGCCTGGGATCGCGAAGGACTCAAAAGGTGAGCCGCTCGTCTCGCCGCAGGTCGTTATCCTCTTCAAGCTGCCGAAGAAGGACAACCCGAAGGGCACGAATGTCACGGTGCGCGGCGTGACGCCGAACGTGTTCGAGCTGCGGCCGTACGTGACGATCGTCGAGGGGCGGATGTTCACGCCGGGCCTCAACGAGATGATCGTGGCGCGCCGCATTCGCGACCGCTTCGTGAATACCGGCGTCGGCGACACGTTCCAGTTCGGGCCGCAGAAGTGGACCGTGGTCGGCGTCTTCGATGCCCGCGGGACCGCGTACGACTCGGAGATGTGGTGCGATGCCGGCTACCTCGGCCAGGCTCGAAAGCGCGACACGTACTCCTCGGTGCTGATCAAGCCGGCTGATCGAGCGGCATTGGAATCCATCAAGGCTGCGATCGTGAACGACAACCGGCTCAAGTTCCAGGTGCGCAGCGAGCGCCGGTATTTCGAGGACCAGACCCGCGGACTCGACGGAATCAAGAAGCTCGTGGAGATCGTCACGTTCTTCATGGTGGGGGCGGCGATCTTCGGAACGATGAACACGATGTTCTCGGCGACGGCATCGCGAGGACGCGAGCTGGCGACGCTGCGCGCGATCGGCTTCAGGCGCCGCGCGGTCCTGCTGTCGATGATCGTCGAGAGCGCCGTCATCGCGCTCCTCGGCGGCATCGCCGGCGTCTTGATGGCGCTTCCCGTCAACGCGATCTCGAGCGGCACGATGAATCCACAGACCATGTCCGAGGTGGCATTCAACTTCCGCGTGGACACTGGCATCGCCGGGATCGCCATCGCCATCGCGCTCGGCGCCGGTGTCGCCGGCGGCCTGCTGCCGGCATTGAACGCGGCCAGAATGCCGATCACGAAGGCGCTGCGCGAGATCTGAGCGATGGATGCGGAACCGCGGCCGCGCGCCGACCTGACGGCTCTGAAAATCCGCCGCGGAGACGAGGACTCGGAACGCGGCGCCTTCGCTCTCGGAAAGGCAATCGTCTGGAGCGCCTGCATCGCGATAGCCGCCGTCGCCGTCTGGGCCGGCTATCGCCAGTGGGTCGTGCCGCTCCGCGCGCCGGCCGTCGAGACAATGATCGTGAAGCCATCGATCAATGTCGCCAATCCTGCGTTGCTGACGGCGACCGGTTACCTCGTCGCGGACCGGCAGGCGAAGATCACGCCGAAGATCTCGGGCAAAGTGCTGAGGCTCGATTTCGATACGGGAATGGAAGTGCATCGCAACGACGTGCTGGCGGTACTCGAGAGCACGGTCCTGCAGGCGCAGCTCGACGAGGCGAACGCGTTGTTGTCGCAGGCGAGGCGCGACTTCAATCGCCAGGCGGCGCTCTGGAAGGAGGGAATCGCCAGCCGGTCCGTCTATGACGCAGCCGAGGCGCAGCTCGTGTCCGCGAAGGCGCGGGCCGAGCAGATCCGGATCAACATGCAGGACATGATGGTTCGCGCGCCGTTCGACGGCACGATCGCGACGAAGAACACCGAGGTCGGCGAAGTCCTCTCCTCCGCGGCGCTCGGACAGGTCGCGGGCACGCTGCCGTCCGGCGCGATCTGCACGATCGTCGACTTGAAGACGCTGAAGGTCGTCGCTGACGTCAACGAATCGAACATCGCCCAGATCCGCGAGGGGCAGCCCGCCGAGGTGACTGTGGATGCGTTCCCGGGGCAGAAGTGGAAGGGCGAACTGACGCAGATCATCCCGACGGCCGACCGCGCGAAAGCGGTCGTGCAGGTGAAGGTATCCATCCTCAACCCGAGCGCGCGGCTTCTGCCGGAGATGAGCGCCAGCGTCTCATTCCTCCAGGCCACGCGCACGGACGCGGAGCTCAGCGAGCCGCCGAGGATCTGGCTGCCCGCGGCCGCGATCGTCGAAGGACAGGTCGCCGTCGTCGACGCGCAGCGCCGCGTTGCATGGAAACCGGTCACGACGGGAATCACGCGAGACGGCAGAATCGAGATCAAGAGCGGCCTGCGCGAGGGAGAACGCGTGGTTGCGGATAAGGAGAGGCCGTTAAAAGAGGCAGAGTTGGTTCGTTTGCCGGAAATGTAGTTTGCAGTTCGCGCGGAAGCGCAGCGAACCGCGATGCCGGAAGCCGTCGCCGAGTGCGCGCTATACTCCGCGCCCGATGTCCTCGACGCCGTCCCAGGATCCGGCCCCAGCAAGGAGCGGCGAGGCCGCCCGTTCCGGATCGCGTCCCGTCGTCATCGCCGCCTCGTTCGCCTTTTCCCTCCTCGGCGCAGCGCTCTTCGCGCTTTCGATCGTCGATGCGATTCGCGGTCAATGGGATCACGACGGCGGCTTCTATCTGCTGCGCGCGGCCTACGTCGCATCCGGTTTGACGCCGTACCGCGACTACCTCTCGATCTATCCGCCGCTCTACGATCTGATGAACGCCGTGCCGGTCGCGCTCATCCGCGATCGCGTGGCCCTCGCGGTCGCGCTCCCGGCGATCTGGATCGCCGCGGGCTGCGTCGTCTCGTTCGCCATGGTCCGCGCGTTCACCGGCCGCACGCTCGCCGCGCTCGCGGCTGCGGCGATGTTTCCGGTCTTCTGCATCGCGAACGAAGGGACGCACGTGACGCTCGAGCATGGCGTGATCGTGTTCACGTCGCTCGCGCTGATCTTCGCGCGACGCGGCGGCGTCGCGTCGATGGCCGCGTGCGGAGCGTGCGCGTTCGGCGCCATCGCGTCGAAACAGAACGGCGCGACGGTCGTCCTCCCGATCGCAATCATGCTGTGGGCGCGCCGGAGTGAGGTCTCTCGCCGGCATCTCCTTGGGCTGGCAATCGGAGCCGCCGCTCCCGCGATCGCGATGCTCGCATGGCTGCGATTCGATTTTGCGGCGATTGCGGCCAACGTTGTCGGCGATCTCCAGAAGTACACGGAAGCTTCGCAGCAGGGACTGACGAGCCTCCCGGGGGAGTGGGCCCGGAGCGCCCCAACGGTGCTGTTTCTCGGCGGGGCCATCCTCTGCGGCGTCGCATTGACGATCGCGCGCGGCGCACCGAATCGCCTGCTCATTTTCTCGCTTCTCGTCTGCGCGCTCGCCCAGCTTGCTCCCCGCCTGCTTCGAAACTATCCGCATTACGATTTGAACGCCTGGCCCTACGCGATCCTGCTGGTCGCGCTGGCTGCGGCACGGCTCTTCCCTCAGGGCGCGCCCGGCCGCACGGTCGCCGCCTTCGCCGCAACGCTCCTGGTCGCGGCAATCGCCACCTGCCTGCCGCAGTACCAGCGCTACTGGTCGCGCCCCGGTCTCGTCGAGACAGCGTTCATTCCGTCGGCGCGTCTGATCCGAGCGGTCTCGAATCCAGGGACACCGATCCGCCAGTACGGAACCGAACCGATCATCGAGTTCCTCAGCGGCCGCCTTCCCGAGGAGCTCAGCCTCCCGCGCTCGGTCTACCGGACTTGGTCGACGAGCGGCATTTATCCCGATCCCGCCCCGCCGCCCGGCGTCCCCGTGGTTCTGGTGGACACGGGCCAGAGGTGGATGCCGGCGAAACGCGCGGACTTGCTTCGCCGCGGCTACCAGACCCAATTCCGCGGAGGAACGGCGCAGGAGATGGTCGAGGTGATGACAAGGTAGGTGTGGCCGGTGTCTCCGCTTGTGTCATCCTGAGCCGGCGAAGCCCCCGGAGGGGGCGGAGCGCGGCGAAGGATCTCCTTGCGAGAATCGCGTTTTCTGCCAAGGAGATCCTTCGGCGCGCTCTACCCTCCGGGGTGTCGACGCCTCAGAGGTTGTGAACAAATCGAACCTGGGGCGCCAGATCGCTCGCGAGTGGACTGCATTCTCGCGAGTAAGCCGGCGGGGCGAGGACGCCCCGCGGTTGCAGCCGGGACGGCTGCACTCCACGGCTCAGGATGACATGATCGGAAGGGTTCAGCCCATTCTCCTTCCGCCGAACTTCCACGAATTCCCGTTCCTGAAGATCACGTATGTCGTCGCCGGATCGACCGCTGGATCGCGCAGCCAATCGTCAATCGTGGCGCGAGGAAAGTACGCCGTCCGCGGCGTCACGAGCTGGTCGAAGGCCACGTGGTGGAAGAAGCGAAACTCCCTCTTGGCGATCCAAAGGCTGTAGTCATAGAGAGGAAGGCGGCGGAGCAATCCGCGCGCTGCCGTGCGACCGATCGCCGCGATCAGCTTCGCATAGAGAAAATACGGGATGACGAGCGGAAGAGCGATCGCGTATTTCGTGAGCCACCACGGGAGGCGGGAGGCGATCCGGCGGACGGGATCGACGATCCAGCGAATGACGGCGTTTCCTTCGCAGGCGTAGACCCAGCAATGAAATGCGCCGCCGGGCTTGGTGTGCCGGAGCACGGCGTCGAAGCCGGCGCGCGGTTCGCCGAGATGTTGCAGAACGCCGATGCAGTAAACGAGGTCGAACGTTCCAAGGTCCGCTCTCGTAAGGTCGCCGCGGCGGAGGTCGAGCATACCTGCCGGCAAGTGCGCGAGGTTGCGCCGCGTCGCATCGATCGTGTCGCCGAGCTCGATCCCGGCCAGACGACGCGGGGCGAACGACCCCATGTGGAGAAGGAGCGAGCCGTTGCCGAACCCGAGCTCCAGCACATCGCGCCCTGCGAAATCTGCCGGATCGAGAGGAGCCATCCAGTCGAGAAACTGTTCCCGCGTGTAGACCGAGCCGCTCCCCACGGTGTTCCATGAGGTGGCAAAAGCCTCGGCTGTGGCTTGATCGCCTTGCGTCATCAATCGTGATGATGACACGGAGACGGCGAACAATCCGCCTCATTTCCAGCGCGTGCCGTCGCGCTGTTTGAGCTTCGTCATCATGGCTCCGAACGCTTCGTCGAGATCGATCTCGAGCGAGTTGGCGAGGCAAACCGCAACGAACACGAGATCCGCGATCTCCCCGGCAATGTCACCATGCTCCTCACCGGCCTTCGGCTTCTTCTCGCCGAAGCGATGGCTTACGGCCCGCGAGACCTCGCCGAGCTCCTCGGTCAGCCGCGCGATCATCTGCAACGGCCTGAAATAGCCCGGCGTGTACTCCTCGATCCACTGGTCGACTTCCTTTTGAATCGGTGCGAAGCTCATAGCGATATTGTGCCACGCCATCGAAGGCAACTGACCACTGACCACTGATCACTGACTCTCACCGGTTGCACAACGCATACGCCTCGCGAAACGTCGGATTCTCGATCAGGGCGCGGTTGACTTCGAAGTAGCTTCGGACCACATCGTTGGTCTGGAGGAGGCGCCGCCGGAGGTCCATGGCGATGGCTCGCCAGAACTTCGCTGCGGCAAGCGGGCGGATGCGGAGGAAACTCGCCAGGTCGTGCATGGAGATCGACCAGATCTCCGATTCCGCAACCGCCTTGAGCGTCGCCGAGACCACGCCGTCCTCGATGATCGACAGCTCGCCGAACGTCTGGCCGGCAACGAGATCGGAAAACGCGACGTCGTGATTTTGGACACGTCCGGTCACAAGGACGCGGCCGCTCCTGATGATGTGCAAGGCCCGGTTGGCGTTCCCCTCCTCCAGAATCGTGTCGTCGGCCGCGAAGTGCGAGCGGACCACCGCCTGCAACAACCCCTCGAGCTCGTCGGGCTCGAACTCCATGAATAGCGTGACATTCCTGAGAAAACTCAACTCTTCCACAATCCCACTCTCCGCTTTTGCGCTATGATGCCACGATCCAAACAGTGTGGTGACGCGGCCCTTCAGGCGCCATCGAGGGTTTGTCGTCATCAAAGTCCCGGCGCGCTTGCGAGCGGAAGGGTACAGCGGCTCGGTCCAAGGTTCAACGACCGTGCCGTCCTTCGCAGCGCGAGCCAGCGCGACGCCAACGAGTCAGGAGGCGTACATGGACGGCTTGCTTCGCTCGCTCATCAGGACGGTTCGCCGCCGCATCCGGGAGGACGAGGAGGTCACAGTCGAGGCCGTGACCAAAGAGCTCGGCTATACGCGTCAATACGTGTCCGGCCGGTTCCACAGGATCACCGGCCGTCTACTGAGCCAGTTCCTCAAGGAAAAGCGCCTGGAAAAGGCGGCCCGCCTGCTCAAGTCGGGAAACCTCCGCGTATCGCAGATCGCGCGTCGCTGCGGTTTTGATAGCGAGAACTACTTCCGCCAGCAATTCCGCCATCGCTTCGGCATGTCTCCGCGGCAGTTCCGCGCAAACGGCGATCTGCACGGGGCTCCGCGAAAGGCGGCCATGGAAGCGGTCATCTGAGCGCAGCGCACGGTGTTGACGCTTATGTGAGGCAGCTCGCCCGTTGCAACTTCGCGCACTGTGAGACTATGCGCCCCTGCTTCGCCCTTGATCGAATCCCGCTTCAATCCACAAGTAGTGCAAGGTGTTCGTATCGAAGGCTCGCGCGGCAACGGCGTCGTGCAGGAACAGCAGTACGCGCCGAAGCGCCGAATGTGGCACGGCCGTGCGCTCGAGCCAGCCGCGGTGCGCCATAGGCGAATCGAACGTGATGGCATGCAGTGGCCCTTGTGCGCGCACGACGGTGCCCTGTACGTTGATCTCGTCCCATTCGCCCTTGTTCGCGAATCGAAGGTAGTGGCGCTTGTGAAATAGACGGACCTCGCCGCTATTGGCGCTGCCGAGCCGCAAGGGGCGGCCGGCGTACAGAGGCACGACCCGGATGCGGTAGCCCCAGGCCTTGGCATTCTCCTCGGCCGCGACGGCGAGGATCTCATCAGCGAGGGAATCGTCGGTCACTTCGCGCTCACGGAGAATAAGGATCCAATTCGACGCCGCGGCATCAATGGCCCTGTTGATCGCCGCCCGATGCAGAGCCATCGCATCGCGCGGCGGAACCGGCAAGTCGATCTGCTCCAGTGGCGCAAAGCGCGCCCCGAGGGCCGCGACGTCGTCAGGCCGGACGTTGCCGAGTGCGAGAATCGTCAGAGCAGTCACCCCACCCTTAGTCCTCGGCCTTCTCATGCAACCTGACGATCCGCGAGGCCCGGCCCGTGGTTTCGTCGATGTCGACGATCGCGCCGGAGAGGCGGATGTCTCGCTTCGCCACCTCCAGCTTGCGCGGGGTATTCATCAGGAATCGATGCAGGACTTCCTCCGGCCGGAAGCCGATCACAGAATCGTAGGCGCCGGTCATTCCGACGTCGGTCTGGTAGGCCGTGCCGTTCGGCAGGATTCGTTCGTCGGCGGTCGGGACATGGGTGTGCGTGCCGAGAACGGCGGACACGCGGCCGTCGAGATAGCGCCCCATCGCCTGCTTCTCCGAGGTCGCCTCTCCGTGAATATCGACCAGGATCACCTTCACCCCGGCCAGCTCCCGCAACTCCCGATCGGCGACATGAAACGGGTTGTCGCATGGCGGCATGAAGACGTTTCCCATGAGCTGCATCACCGCCACGTCGACGCCGCTGGCGGTCTGCCGCACGACCCACCCCTTGCCCGGATTACCGGCCGGATAATTGGCCGGACGAACGACGTGATCATAGTGGTCGTAGTTGTCGACGAAGTCTTTCTTGTCCCAGATGTGATTGCCGGAGGTGTAGGCGTTGATCGGAAGCTCCGAGAGCTCGTGCATGATCGGTTCGGTCACGCCGAATCCTCCGGCCGCGTTCTCGACGTTCACGACCGTGAAGTCGACGCGCTCCCGATCGATGACCTGTTCCAGCCTGTGGTGCAGGGCCCGCCGTCCCGGCTGGCCCACGACGTCGCCGATGTAGAGGAGTCTGATCAAATGATTCCCATTTCTAGCCGGTGTCATCCTGAGCCGGCGAAGACCCCGGTAGGGGGCGTAGCGCGGCGAAGGATCTCCTTGCAAGAACCACGATCCTGCCAAGAAGATCCTTCGCCGTTTACGCGACTCAGGATGACATGGCGTTTCTACTTCGCATAATCCACGGCCCGCATCTCGCGGATCACCGTCACCTTGATCTGTCCCGGGTACTGAAGCTCCGATTCGATCTTCCGCGCGACATCTTTCGAGAGCCAGATCGACTGCTCGTCCGTGATCTTCTCGGCGTTGACGATGATCCGGAGCTCGCGGCCGGCCTGGATGGCGAAGCTCTTCGACACGCCCTCCATCGAGTTCGCGATGGCCTCGAGGCGCTCCAGGCGATGGACGTAGTTCTCGAGGATCTCGCGGCGGGCGCCGGGGCGCGCCGCTGACAGCGCGTCGGCGGCGTTGACCAGCACGGCCTCGACCGTGGTCGGGTCGTAGTCGCCGTGGTGGCATTCCATGGCGTGAATGATGTCGCGCTTCTCGCCGTACTTGTCGAGCACTTGGCGGCCGAGCTCGAGGTGCGTTCCCTCCATCTCGCGATCGATGGCCTTGCCGATGTCGTGGAGAAGGCCGCCGCGCTTGGCGATGGCATCATTGACGCCGAGCTCGACGGCCATGAGCGCCGCGAGCTGCGCGACTTCGAGCGAGTGGACGAGCACGTTCTGGCCGTACGAGGTGCGGTACCGCAGGCGGCCCAGGAGCTTGAGGACCTCGGGGTGAATGTCGGTGATGCCCAGCGAAAACGCCGCCGCCTCGCCTTCCTCGAAGAGTTTCTGGTCGAGCTCCTGCCGGACCTTCTCGACGAGCTCCTCGATGCGGGCCGGATGAATGCGTCCGTCCTGCATGAGGCGCTCCAGCGAGATGCGCGCAATCTCCCTGCGGATCGGATCGAAGCCGGAGAGGATGACTGCCTCCGGCGTGTCGTCGACGATCAAGTCGACGCCGGTGGCCAGCTCGAGGGCGCGGATGTTCCGCCCTTCCCGGCCGATGATGCGCCCCTTCATGTCCTCGCTCGGGAGGTCGACGACGGAGACCGTGTTCTCGGCGACGTAGTCCGAGGCCATGCGCTGGATAGCCATGCCGAGGATTTTCTTGGCTTTCAGATGGCCGAGCTCGGAGGCCTCGGCCTCGATGCGCTTGATGATGTGCGCGGCTTCCAGCCTGGCCTCGTTCTCGATGCCGCGGATGAGCTCGCGCCTCGCTTCGTCGGCGGTGAGGCCGGAGATCTGCTCCAGCTTGTGGCGCTGGGCTTCGACGAGGGCGTCGAGCTCGTTCTCGCGCTCTTCGACCTTCTCCTCGCGATCGCCGAGGGCGCGATCGCGTTTCTCAACCTCGGCGATCCGGCTCTCGAGTTGCTGGGTCTTCCGGTCGACGTTCTCTTCCTTCTGCTGAAGGCGTTTCTCGACCGACTTGATCTCTTCGCGGCGCTGCTGCGCCTGGCGATCGAAATCCGACCGCATCTGCAGCAGCTTCTCTTTGGTCTCGAGATCGGATTCCTTGGCCCGGGCCTCGGCCGACTTGCGGGCGTCCTCGACGATGCGGTCGGCGTTGCGCCGGGCATCCTGGAGCTGCGCCTCGGCGCGCCTGCGGTAGACCACGCTGAACAGCACGGTCAGGACCGCGGCGACTGCGACGCCGAGGCCCACGGAAATCAGGATGTTGTTCAAACTGCACCTCCCATTGGGAGGCTTGCGCAGTCGGAGAGAAATTCGGAGAACCCCGCCTGAGCCGTGTGAGAATTCTTACTTGAACCCGCAAAGCAGGTGGGCGCCCTACTCGTGCCGTTTTGGCTACCTTCCAGGACCCCGAAGGGCGAAGGCGTGCACGCTGCCCGAGACGCGAGCACCCGGAGTAAGAAGCATCGGTTCAAGCACTAGATTGTCTCATCACGCACTCTGCAGGGACTCCGAAATCATCAACTGTTCACAGCATCTGGCTCAGCGTATGGCCTTGCTGAGCCGGTCCGACATTTCCTCTGTTTTCTCGATCCAAATCCCCACGGCATCCTCCCGTCGCTTCCGGTATCGAGAAAACTCATCGGCTATGTTTAAAGCCGCCAGGATTGCGATCTTCATCGGGTCGACGGTGGCAACCTGAGCTGCCACCTCCCGCATCCTGGTATCGACAAACTGCGCAAGCTCCGCTAAATAGTTCGGGTCTCCTTCCCCACGAACGTTATACGTTTGTCCAAAGATCTCGACCATGGTCGAGTCGTATTTCCCGTCCATCGGAAAGTTACCAGATTCGAGCCGGATTATAACAGAGCCGTCCTCGGCGCGTTCACGCGCGACAGGACGCGGCGTAAACTGCTGTTTATCAACGCGTTTTATGATATCGGGACGTGTCATCCTGAGGCGGCGAAACCCCGGAGGGGTGAAGCGCGCCGAAGGATCTCCTTGCGAAGGCCACGACCCCAGCCAAGGAGATCCTTCGCCGCGCTTCACCCCTCCGG
>DASQGS010000199.1:0-2326 GCA_035632455.1 Thermoanaerobaculia bacterium
GTGATCTGAGCAGCTTCTGGAACACCGGCTATCCCGAGGTGCGCAAGGAACTGCGAGGCCGCTACCCGAAGCATCCGTGGCCCGACGATCCCTGGACCGCAACGCCGACGCATCGGACGAAACGAAAGTAGAAGTGGCCGAACTTCCAATCCAAAGTTCGGCCACTTGGGCACCCTGTTATCCTTCGCCAGCATCGGAGGTGCTCCTTGAACCGCATCGTCGCCATCGCCGCACTCGTCGCGGCAATCTCCTTGACAGCATTCGCTCAATCGACACCTGCGCCAGCACAACCGTGGATGAATTCAGCCATGAGCAAGATTACCAGTGAGCTCGTCGCGAAATACGGCGAGGCGGAGCGGCCGCGGATTGAGCGAGGTCTTGCCCAGGCCGCCGCATTCTGGCGCGCCGAGGACGGCGACGCCGCGGCATTCGAAGACTTCGCGCGCACAAACTTCGCCGGAGATCGGGCAACGCTCGATGCCCTCTTCGACAGGATGGAATTCATTTTCGAGTCGATCGACGGTCACATGCTCGAGATGACTCGCGATCTCAAGCGGCAATCCGACCTCGATATCGGCACGGTCTACGCGTTCGACGAGGCCATGGCTGGCTACGATCCGTCCGCGCACATCAGCGACGACTTCTTCGCCAACAAGCTCGCCTTCACCGTCCTCCTGAATTTCCCGCTGTCGACCCTCGAGCAGCGCCTCGCGGAGGGTGAGCGTTGGTCGCGAAGGCAGTGGGCCGAGGCCAAGCTGGCGCTGCGCTTCTCGAAGCGCATTCCGTCGGATGTGAACCTCGCGGTCGCGCGCGCCTCGAGCGAGTCGGCGCAGTATGTCTCCACATACAACATCTGGATGCACCATCTCGTCGACGACGGCGGTCATCGCATTTTCCCGCCGAAGCTCCGTTTGCTCGAACACTGGAATCTTCGCGATGAGATCAAAGCGGATTACAGCGATGCCAAGGAAGGGCTCGCGAAACAGCGCGCCATTCAGCGGGTGATGGAGCGCATCGTCGATCAGAGCATTCCCGGCGCGGTGGTCGACAACCCGAACGTCGACTGGAACGTGGCCACGAACGCGGTGCAGCCGGCGGCAGTCCACGATGCCGCGGCCGGACAGGGGAGGCCCGCGCCGGTGCAATTGACGAGCGCGCCGGAATCGCGCGGCCGGTACGCGATGCTCCTCGGGACGTTCAAGGCCTCGCGTCTCGTCGATCCATACTCGCCGACCGCGCCGACGCTGATCGCGCGTCGCTTCGACGAAGATCGCCAGATTCCGGAGGCGCGCGTCAAGGCCATGCTCGAGCAGATTCTCTCGTCGCCTCACGTGTCGCAGGTGGCGAGCCTGATCGAGAAGCGGCTCGGCCGTCCGCTCGAGCCGTTCGACATCTGGTACAACGGCTTCCGCGCCCGCGGCGACTACACCGAGGATCAGCTCGATGAGATCGTGCGTAAGCGGTACCCCACCGCCGACGCTTATCGAAAGGACATGCCGAACCTCTTCGCGCAACTCGGGTTCTCGAAAGAGACCGCCGAAATGCTCGCGAACAACATCGTGGTCGATCCGGCGCGCGGCTCCGGCCACGCACTCGGTGCGCAGCGGCGCGCCGACCATCCGCACTTGCGCACTCGCGTCGGCAAGGACGGCATGGATTACAAAGGCTTCAACATCGCCGTTCACGAGATGGGACACACGGTAGAGCAAACGTTCTCGCTCAACGGCGTCGATCACACGCTGCTCGCCGGCGTGCCGAACACGGCCTTCACCGAGGCACTCGCGTTCGTGTTTCAGAATAAAGACCTGGAGATTCTCGGACTCGCCAAACCGAGCGCCGAGAGCACGGCACTGAAGACCCTCAACGACTTCTGGGGCACGTACGAGATCTCCGGCGTCGCGCTGGTCGACATGGGCGTCTGGCATTGGATGTACGAACATCCGAATGCGACGCAAGCCGAGCTACGCGACGCGACCGTGCAGATCGCCAGGGATGTCTGGAACCGCTACTACGCGCCGGTGTTCCACAAGCGCGACGTCGTTCTCCTCGGCGTCTATGCACACATGATCGACAGTTTTCTCTATCTGCCTGACTATCCGATCGGACACATGATCGCCTTTCAGATCGAGGAGCAGATGGAGAAGGCCGGCAACATCGGCCGCGAGTTCGAGCGGATGGCGAAAATGGGCAGCGTTGCCCCGGACATCTGGATGAAGCACGCCACCGGCGCGCCGGTCGGTCCAGACGCGCTGCTGGCGGCGACGGGAAGGGCACTGGAGCGGATCAAATAAAGGAGCGCCGGCATCCTGCCGGCAAGTCGCGGGGG
>DASQGS010000200.1:0-10332 GCA_035632455.1 Thermoanaerobaculia bacterium
TCCGGCGGCTCAGGGAAAGACAGGCTCAGGGAAGGACAGGTTCAGGGAAAGACAGGCTCAGGCACAGACAGGCTCAGGCACAGACAGGAGTGTCTGTGCTACTCCCCAAACCACTCCGGCCGCGCCGCAATGAGCCGCGAGTAGGCGCCGATGCAGTAATGCAGCCAGCCACGGACGTAGTCACAGGCCGTTCGGCCGCGGGCGAGGACTTCGTGGTGGCAGCCGCCGCCGCAGAGGTAACGGGCCCAGCAGGAGCGGCAGGGTTCCTGGCGGTGGACGTGGCGGTCGGCGAGCCATGCGTTTTGTTTCGTGCGGTCGATGGCGTCGACAGCTCCCATGGCGCCGGCGTCGTCGCCGACGAAGCGGTGGCAGGCGGCGAGGTCGCCGTCGGCGGAGACGCCGAGGTAGCCGGCGCCGGCACCGCAGGGATAGGGGCGATGCGTTCCTTTGTGGATCTCGCGCAGAGCGTTGACGGCATTCGCGAAGGGATAGCGGTCGCCGGCGATGATGCGGCGCTCGAGCTCTTGGCCACACCCGACCATCTGCGCGAGCATCTCTCCGAGGGCCTCGTCATGCATCTCGCCGTTTCCTGTGGGCGATGCCAGCATGGGCGAGAAGCCGACGCTGTGGAAGCCGAGGGCGAGCAGCGAGTCGAGCGTCTCGCGGAGGGCGAGGTTGCGCGGCGTCACGGTCACGCGCGCCGACACTTGCATTTGCCGCTGCATGGCGAGCAAAGGCGCGGCGTTGGCGATGATGCGCGCGAAGCTTCCGCTGCCGTTGCGGAATGCGCGCTGGATGTCGTGGGCCTCGCGGATGCCGTCGATGCTGATGGTGACGGCGAAGGCGTGTTGCTCGAAGAACGCGCCGTCGTCGGGTGTCAGCAGCGTTCCGTTCGTGGTGATTGAGAACGTGGCGACGACGCCGCGCTCCTCTGCGACCCGCACCGCGCGCTCGGTGGCCTGGCGGATGACGTCGCGATTGATCAACGGTTCGCCGCCGAGGAACGAGAGGTTCACGCGATCGCCGGAAGACGCCTCGGAGAAGAGCAGGTCGACGGCGCGGAAGGCGACGTCGAGAGGCATGTTCTTCGCTGCGCCGCCGAACTCGCCTTGCTGCGCGTAACAGTAAGTGCACCCGAGGTTGCACTTCTGCGCGACCGCGAGCGAAAGAGCGCGAAGCGGCGGCGACTGCACGGGCGCGTCGTCGATC
Source organism: Thermoanaerobaculia bacterium (assembly GCA_035632455.1). Classification (GTDB taxonomy): domain Bacteria; phylum Acidobacteriota; class Thermoanaerobaculia; order Gp7-AA8; family Gp7-AA8; genus DASQGS01. Next base: position 1,210 of record DASQGS010000200.1, read on the forward strand.
AGCGGCGGCACATCGACGCCGAGGTCGCGGAGACGCTGCTGGATCGCCGCCTCGTCGCCGGAATCGAGGAGCGCGTCGAGCGCGGCGTAGGTCTCTTCATCGACATCGAAGACGCGGCTGCCGTTGGGAAGAAAGAGCGCGCCCTGGGCGAGATGCGCCGAGGGTGAGCGGGGGGAGGAGTCGTGAACAGTGGGTAGCACAGACAAGAGTGTCTGTTCTGGGAGCACAGACGAGAGTGTCTGTGCCACCCCAGACAAGAGTGTCTGGGCCACACTCACTCCTCGTCCTTGCCGGCGACGATGAACTTCAGCACGGACTCCCATTCCTGGAAGAGCTGGTCGTATGTGATCCACGTCGGATCGGTGGGCGTGCGCGGCCGCGGGTCGGGGAGGTAGACGCGTTCGTCGGGCTTCGCCTCGGCGTCGCGGGCGTGATCCATCCAGTTGTAGCCGGCGCTGAGCCCTTTCGAGTCGGCCTCGACGTCGACGAAATCGGGCCGGCTCGACGCCCAGTAATAGCAGGCGCATTCGCGATAATCGTTCTGCCACGGCGAGCAGAGGCTCTGCGTGAGATCGCCCGGCTCGACGAGCTCGCGCGAGATGGCCGGCGAGCCGGTCTCGAAAAAGCGGCGGATCTCGAGCTCGACCGTCTGCGTGTGCGGCCAGTCGCTGCGGCGCTGAATGACCGACGGCTCGGCCGTGAAGACGCACGGCACACGCGTGCCTGCCTTGTCGAGAATGCGCGAGAGCGAGTTCGACCACTCCATGAACCACGCGGCGTCTGGATTCGACGGCGTGGCCAGATCGACGGCCGGCCCGCCCGATTGTCGCGGGCCGCGGAGCACGGTGGTCATGTCATGGCCGCCAACGTTGAGGATGCGGCAGTGGAGCAGCGACTCATAGCGATCGTCCTCGACGCCGACGACGTAGCTGTCGGCCTCGTGCATGACGATCCCGACGAAGATGCGGCGCCAGACGTTGCGGAAATCGAACTCGAGACCCGGGAAGCAGTTCGAGATGGCGCTGTTCGGCAGGCTGCTCGGCGGATTGCCGTCGGCGCGGTGGAGGAGCTGTTTGGCGGTGCGATTTTTCGGTGTGACCTTGCTCATTTCGCTCTCCTCTCTTCCTGCGGCGAGACGAGGCGTTGCGAGGCCAGGCGGATCTTCTCGCGCTGGCGGCGGGTGAGGCAGAGATAGCGCCCGTCGGCGTTGCGCATCAGGCCGGGCATCTTGCGCCGCCCGAGGTCCGTGAGATCGCCGATCTCGTCGAAGCGGCGCAGCACGCTCATGAACCAGGGCGGCGCGCCGCTGCGCAGCGTCGCGAAAATGTTCTGGTGCAGCGTGCGGTCTGCGAGGTTGTCGACGATGGTCGGGGCCATGATCGGCTCGAACGCGCGCTCGGCGTCGCCGCGATCCTGCCGGACCATGGTGCTCGCGACGTCGACTTTTCCTTGGAAGGCGTTGCCGTTCATGATGGTGGTGTTCATCAGCCTGATGGTCTCGAAGGCGCGCCGGATGATCTCCTCGGTCTCCGCTTGCAGTTCTTCGATGGTGTAGTCGTCGGGACCGACCTCGGGGCCGAGCAGCGCCTGCTCGAGCTCGTCATACACCGTTCTGATCGGGAAGGAATCCGGCGCGAACGCGGGTGGTCCGGCTCCGATGCGAGCGAACGACGACAACGTTTTCGTGCCGATCGTCAGCTCGACTTCGACCGTGCCGTCGCACTCGTCGTCGAGATACCCGCGACTCACCCACGAGCCGTCGATCTTCGCGTTCGCCTGACCCGCGAAGATCTGTCCCGGGATCGTGGCATCGGGCGGACCCGGCTGGTTGGGCGGGTAGATTTCGTCGTAGCCGAGCCATTTCCCCTTGGCCGGGTCGTAGACGACGTCGCGGATGTTGAGATCGTGCTGGATGTAGCCGCCAAACGCAGGATCGACGGCGTAGGTGCCATCGGCGTTCTGCACGAAAGGATTCGAGCCGTAGACGTAGCCGCCGGCGGGAGTGAAGCGGGCGCGGATCTCGGGAAACCCACGCGTCGGATCGATGAACTGGATGTGGCCGAGCGGGATGTACTTGCCGGCGTAGAAATTGTGCGCATTGCCGCGCAGCTCGTGGCGGGAGTGATCGTGGAACCAATCGCTGTCCGCCTCGACTCGGTCGCGCGGGTCGCCGGTGCGGCGGAAGACTTTGATGTTCGCGACGCGAACGCGCCAGCGGATTCGGGCGCCTTTGACGTCGCTCTCGGTAAGGTGCACCCATTCGTCGCCGCCTGTGCTGCCCCACAATTCCAGGAATGGCGCGACCGGGCGGATGCGTCCCTGCTCATCCTTGAACGTGACCGGGAGAGCTTCGCGCTTCGTGATCTTCCCGCTGGCTTGATCGACGACGAGCGTCGGCGCGGGGACGATGTCGCGATAGCCGAGCGGCTGATCGTCGGGGATGACCAGGTTGTAGTTGTTGACCGGCTCCGCCGCGCTGCCGAGGCGGGAGATCGCGAGCGGCGGCAAGAGGCGGATCTCCTTCAATGCGGATGCTTTCATACGGTCACCTCCTGCTTCGCATACCGCGCGATGATGCGGTCGATGACGGCCATGAAGTCCGCGTCGCTCTCGCGGAGCGCGGCCACGTAGCCGCGGCGGCGCTCGTCGCTCTCCATGACCGCGAGGACGTCGAGGATGTGCTGCGAGGCGACGAGCATGTCGCGGTGCCAGCGCCAGCGGTCATCCTCGGATTGCGGGATGTCGAGCGTGTACGGCATCTGGAACGGCGGCCCGGCCGCGGCTTTTTCGGGCGGAGTGTCCGGCCGCACCGGGAGTTGAACGAGCACGCTGGCGATCGAGCGGATCTTGTACATCTCGCTGAACACCATCGTGATCACGTCGCCGCGCGCGGTGGGCTGACTCGTGTCTTCGAGCACGCCGGCGAGGTGCAGCGCATGATCGAGACCGCTGAGCAGCAGCCGGTAGCGGACGTTGAGCAGATGGGCCCAGTAGAACGTCACCGGCGCGGTGATCACGTTGCGGTCTGCCGCTGACGACGAAAGCTTCGGCGGCGGTTCCGGCCCGAGCGAATCCTCGACGATCGGGTTCGTGACGACGGGACGGGCGGGATCGAAGCGCTTGTGGTGCTTGAGCGTCTTCTGCCATTCCTCGTAGATGTCGAGGAAGCGCTTGAAGTGCGAGAGCTGATCCATCTCCGGCGTCGTGGCTTCGCCCTGCACGGCGATCTCTTTCAGCGCGGCGACGGCCTCGGCGCGCGAGGAGACGGCGCGGATGATCAGGTCCGGCGTCTTCGGCCTGTCGCCTTGCAGCGAGCTGCCGCGAGCGCCGTGCGCGTAGCCGCGGCCCCATTCGCTCCACGACGCCTGCTGCTTCACCGTCTCCGGGCGGAAGTACTCGTCCGGCACGAGCGAGGCGTCGGCGATGGTCTTGATCATCAGATCGTACAGCTCGTGCACCGCGTGCAACGGTCCGCCGCGGCTCGCATCGATCGCCCGCTTCTTCACTTCCGCAGCCGGTGGTGTGGTCCAATCGGGAGGCATCTCGGCGTAGATGTACTTGCAGAGCGAGTCGAGCGTGAGGCGCTCCAGCGTGAAATCAAACGGATAGAAGGCGGCATCGAACGGATAGTCTTCGCGATCGAAATTGAGCGGGCCGGAGAGGAGGCGGAGGACGTTCTGGACCGTGATGAGGTGGCCCATCTCTTCTTTCGCGATGCCGAGGATCACCTCCTGCCAGCGCTCGACCATCTCGCGGAGATCGGGCGGCACCTGGGCTCCGCCGATCGAGTAGGCGGCGTAGAGATACTGGGCCATCAGCGCGTGCTCGATTCCCGCGGCGACATGGAGCAGGAAGACGGCGTACTGATGGCCGTTGAGCTCGGGCGAGATCGGGGCTGGCTGCGTCTCGGCACGCGCGACGCCCAGTGGCGCGGCGAATCCGCGCTTCAACATCTTCGCCGAGATGTCGAGCCCGGGCGAGGTCGAGTCCTCGCGCAGGATCGATTGCAGATGGCGTGAGAGTCGTGATCGCATGCGTCCTCGCTATGGGTCCGCCGCGATGCCCGTGGCGGACAGTTGACTGACGGATGGACTTCGCTCCGCCTGGCTTATGCGCCGTCCGAGCGAAGCACTCTCCGGTTCACGGCAACTTGCCGCGGAAACGTTGGTCTGAAATGGATGGAAGTAACTCTAACAATCAGGTCTGGCGAAAGCAAGGATCGCGTCATTCTGTTCATGGTCTCGCCCGCCGGATGCTAGGCTTGCGATCAAATGGCCGGAGAGAAGTTGCACATCGGGTCCGGCGATGAGGCCTTGCCCGGCTGGATCAATCTGGACGCCTTGCCGTATCCGAATGTGGATCGCGTGCAGGACCTGACGCGGGGTTTGCCGTATTCCGACGTCGCCTATATCTACGCCGAGCATTTCATCGAACACCTCACGCCGGATCAATCGCTGTCGCTGCTCAAGAACTGCCGGGATGCGCTCGCGCCTGACGGCGTCTTGCGCCTGTCGACGCCGAATCTCGACTGGGTCTTGGAAACGCACTACCGTCCCGACAAATGGGACGCGCCCGGCACAGCCATCGCCGAGTGTTTTGGGTTGAATAAAGCGTTTCACGGATGGGGCCACAAGTTTCTCTTCAATCGCCAGACCCTGGAGGCGTTTCTCACAGCGGCCGGATTCGCCACGATCGAGCTCTGCGCGTACGGAGAGAGCCGCGACCCGGAGCTGCGCAGCCTGGAACGCCATGAACGATCGCGCGACACGGCGCAGCAACATGTGCTGATCGCAGAAGCGCGCGGCCGGCGAGAGAAGACTGCGGGCGTCCTGGACAAGTATCGCTTCGAATACCGGCGGGACGCCGTCATGCCGTTCCACGTCCTCCAGTACTCGCTGCTCTGGCTGATCCGGCTGGCGAGCAGGACGGCGCGGTGGATCTTCCGGCGGCGAGTCTCATCCTCAGCGAAGGGACGGCGCGATGCGCCGACGAAGAGGGAATGACACAACCTTGCGAAGAACTCTCTGCGTTCTCTGCGTCTCAGCGGTGATGCTTCTTCTTGGGGACCCGCGGCAGAGAAACGTTCAACGCAGAGGCGCAGAGGAAGCAGAGGCACCATCGTGAGGTCACCGCCCGCGTCCTGATCCTCTCCGAGCATCGCGACCCCCAGCGGGATGTAGAATGCCCCCGCAATCATGCAACTCGACGATCGACGCGAAGAGCGAGGGGCCACGCCATGAGCCCGAGGCAGCCACTCGTTTTCAAGACCGCGACGGAGGATTGGGAGCTCGAGCAGGTTCACCAGTTGAACTACAGGACGTTCGTGGAGGAGATCCCTCAGCATCAACGCTCACCCACGAACCGGCTGGTGGATCGATTTCACGCCGAGAACACCTACCTCATCTGTCTGTCTGGGAGGAAGCTCGCGGGCATGCTCGCGGTGCGCGATAACCGGCCGTTCTCCCTCGATCAGAAGCTGGAGGGGCTCGACGCCTTTCTGCCGCCGGGCCGGAAGATCTGCGAGGTCCGGCTCCTGGCGGTCGAAAAGGAATTCCGCGGCGTCCAGGTCGTCCAGGGAATCCTCGCGTTGCTTTTGCAGCTCGGCATCGAGCGCGGCTACGAGCTGGCGATCATTTCCGGAACCCCGCGCCAGTTCCGGCTCTACAAACATCTCGGCTTCGTCCCGTTCGGTCCGATGGTCGGGTCAGGCGAGGCGCGATTCCAGCCGATGTACATCACGATGGGGACGTTCGAGTCCTCGGCACGTGTGTTCCTCCGATCGTCGCCGGCGCGATCGCTTCAGCCGGGCGCGACGAACTTTCTGCCAGGGCCCGTGGCCGTGCGGCGCGAAGTCAAGAGGGCATTCGAGCAGGCGCCGGAATCGACGCGCGCCTGCGTTTTCATCAAGGATTTCCAGGCCACGCGCCAGATCCTCGGCGACCTGGTCCAAGCCAGGGGCGTTGCATTGTTATTGGGCTCAGGGACGCTGGCCAACGATGTCATCGGAGGCCAGCTCTCGCTCCAGCCTGGGCGCGGCATTGTGCTGAGCAACGGCGAATTCGGGGGCCGGCTGATCGATCAGGCGCGCCGCTTCCGACTCGATTTTGAGACCCTGGAATTCGCGTGGGGCGAGCCGTTCGATCTGGCGGCTGTACAAGAGGCCCTGAAGCGCGCTCCGGCGCCGGAATGGCTCTGGTGCGTCCATTGTGAAACGTCGACCGGCGTGCTGAACGACATAGCGGCGCTCAAAGCGCTTTGCAGCGAATTCAAGGTCAAGTTCTGCCTCGACTGCGTCAGCTCCATCGGTACGATCCCCCTCGATCTGACTGGCGTGTATCTGGCATCGGGCTCGAGCGGCAAGGGCCTTCGCTCTTATCCCGGCATCTCCATGGTGTTTCATCACCACGACGTGGAGTCCCAGCCGGAGCGCCTGCCGCGCTATCTCGACCTCGGCTATTGCGTGCGCCAACAAGGCCCCCCGTTCACGTTCTCCTCGAATCTTCTTCACGCACTGCATACGGCAATCGACCATGTGAACTGGGACCGGAGATTCGCCGATATCGCCGGACTCTCGGAGCTCCTGAGGAGCGGACTGATCGAGCTCGGTCTCGATCTGGTGGCCTCCGGCGCGCCGTCGTCGCCCGCGGTCGTCACGATCGCCCTGCCGCCGGAAATGGTCTCGGTCAAGATCGGCGAGTTGATCCAGGAAGCCGGCTATCTGATCAGTGTCAACAGCGATTACCTGCGGCGCAGGAACTGGATCCAGATCTGCCTGATGGGCGAGTGCACGCGGGAGAAGGTTGTTTCGTTGCTTAATGCAGTGAAACGCGTCTGCTTGTCTACGACGCGCGAGGACTGACATCGGACGAGGGAGCGATTTCACGCGGAGACGCGGAGATCGCGGAAGGCGAGCAACATGAGTTGTTTCTCTCCGCGCCCTCCGCGTCTCCGCGTGATCACTTGGGAGACTTGGATGCACGAGCTCGATGATATTACCGGGGCGATCGTGGACGCTTCGATGAAGATCCACAAAGAGCTGGGGCCGGGATTGCTCGAGTCGGTGTACGAGGTTGTACTGGCGCGCGCACTCATGAGGCGGGGATTTCAAGTGGAGCGGCAAGTTCCCATTCGTTTTGAATACGACGGCATGGTGTTCGAGGAAGGATTCCGCGTCGATTTGCTGGTCGATGAACGGGTTATTGTCGAGCTCAAGTCCGTCGAGAAGCTCGCCCGCGTTCACGCCAAACAACTGCTGACCTACCTTCGTCTGCTGGACCTCCCGGTGGGACTCCTCGTGAACTTTGGTGCAGCCACGCTCAAAGAGGGTCTCCACCGGATCGTCAACAATCTTCCCTCGACTGCGTCGCCAAGCCTCCGTGTGAACCAATCATGAATAGGTCTTGCGAAGAAGACTCACGCGAAGACGCGGAGATCGCGGAGGGCGGAGCAACATGAATTGCTTCTCTCCGAGCCCTCCGCGTCTCCGCGTGAAACATCAGAAGATGCCAGACAGTTCGGTCTTGAGAAGACGACTCACGCGGAGACGCGGAGAGCGCGGAGGCCGAAGAACATGAATTGCCTTTCTCCGCGAGCTCCGCGCCTCCGCGTGAACCATCAGCAGATGCCAGACAGTTCGGTCTTGAGAACGACTCACGCGGAGACGCGGAGGTCGCGGAGGGCGGAGCAACATGAATTGCTTCTCTCGGCGCCCTCCGCGTCTCCGCGTGAACCATCAGCAGATGCCAGACCCAGCTTCAGTTGTTAAGCAATCCTTGACAACTGCCCCGGCGGCAAGAACTAGCCTTCTATCCATGACCGACCCCACCATCAAACTCCTCCAGGACCTCGTCGCGATCGATTCCGTCAACCCGTCGCTCGTGCCGGGCGGTGCGGGCGAGAGCGCCGTGGCCGAGCGCGTGGCCGAATGGATGCGCTCGTGGGGGCTCGACGTCGCCGTGACCGATGCCGCGCCGGGGCGGCCGAATGTATTCGGGGTCATCGAAGGAGCTCGCGGCGGGAAGTCGCTGATGCTCTGCGGGCACAGCGACACTGTCGGCGTCGAGGGGATGACCGCGCCGTTCGATCCGGTCATTCGCGACGGCAAGCTGTTCGGCCGCGGGGCGCAGGACATGAAGGGCGGCGTGGCCGCGATCCTCGACGCAGCGCGCAAGCTCGCAGCGTCGCCGACCGGGCTCAAGGGCCGCGTGATCGTGGCCATCGTCGCCGACGAGGAGTACGCCAGCATCGGCGCCGAGGCTGCAGTGAAGGATTGGACCGCGGACGCGGCCATCGTCGCCGAGCCCACGGACCTGGCCATCGGCATCGGGCATAAGGGATTTGAATGGGTCGAGGTCGAGACGCACGGCGTGGCCGCGCATGGCAGCCGGCCCGACGACGGCGTCGACGCCATCGTGATGATGGGCCGCGTCCTCGCCGGTCTGGAATCGCTCGAGCAACACTTCATCGCCGCCGCGCCGCACCCGATCCTCGGCCGGGCTTCGGTGCACGCCTCGCTCGTCAGCGGCGGGCGCGAGCTGAGCACGTATCCCGATCGCTGCAAGCTGTCGATCGAGCGGCGGACCGTGACCGGCGAGCCGCCGAGGTCGCTGTTGCGCGAGGTGGCCGACATCCTCGACCGGCTTCGCGCGGCCGACCCGCGATTCCGCGCCGAGGCGCGCTTCCTGTTCGACCGATCACCGTACCTCACCCCGGAGAAGCATCCGCTGCCCTCGATCCTGCGCGACTCGCTCGACCGCAAGACCACGACCGGCGCCTTGTCGTTCTGGACTGACGCCGCGATCATCGGTGGCGCAGGCATGGCCTCCGTCATCTTCGGCCCCGGCGGTGCAGGGCTCCACGGAATCGAGGAGTACGTGCGCATCGACGAGGTGCTCGCCTGCCGCGACGCCCTGGTCGAGACGGCGCGAAGATTTTGCGCGTGACCGATTCCTTTCGCGCGACGCACCGATTGCATCAAACGAACACCACGGAATGCAAGCCACCGAGGTCCGCGAGACCTCGATACGTGTCATAGTGAGAGTCTGACGCCAGGCTCTGAAATGGAGGCAGTCGATGGGCAACATCGTCGTCAGGGTCATCGAACAACTACTGAGCCAATCTCCG
>DASQGS010000201.1:0-3439 GCA_035632455.1 Thermoanaerobaculia bacterium
GAGCGGCACTTCTGATGACCGATGACGGAAGCGCCGTTGGCGTTGCCGTTGGCGTCGCCGGCTGTTGACTCTTTCCGCTCGAACTACGAAGGGTCTTCTGTTCTCAAGGGAAACGGGGTCGTGATCTTCAGAGAGTCAAAGACCGGCGACGGCGACGTCGACGCCAACGGCAACGATGACGACGAAAACACGTGATTCGCGGGACCCCATCGATCTGTGTCGGTCGCGCCCTTCCCCCGCCGCAAGAACAATGATATACGGCGCTTCGGGAAGTAATTCGCTCTGCGGACTGAAGAATGCGCTGTCCTTTTTGTGGTAACGCCGAAGACCGCGTGGTCGACTCGCGGGAGAGCCGGGAAGGCGACGTGATTCGCCGGCGCCGCGAGTGCGTCCGCTGCGAGCGCAGGTTCACGAGCTACGAAAAGATCGAAGTCCAGCCCTTTCAGGTGGTCAAGCGCGACGAGCGGCGCGAGGAGTACGACCGCGCCAAGCTCATGCGCGGCCTCCAGCTCGCCTGCCGCAAGCGACCGGTGTCGCAGGAGGCGCTCGAGAGCCTTGCCAATGCGATCGAAGCCGCGATGCAGGAATCCGGCGAGCGGGAGATCTCGAGCCTGCAACTCGGCACCATGGTCATGGAGCGGCTGCGCGACCTCGATCCCGTGGCTTACGTCCGCTTCGCGTCCGTCTACCGCCGGTTCGAGGACGTCGAGGCATTCGTCAAGGAACTGCACTCGTTCAAATGAGTGCGATGCGCATCAGCCGTTGGGACCAGCAACAGTCAGCAGCAGGGATGATCCCCGAAAGATCCGATCCGGGCTTTCAAGCGTCTCATGAGAGCGGGCATCACGTTTACGCGGCCGTTCGTATCCGGGATAGAGTCGAGCGAGGTGGAAGATGACTGACGCGAACGAAACTGCCAAAGAAGAGTCCATAAAGATTCCGGATGTGTTGCCGGTGCTTCCTCTGAAGGACCTGGTGATCTTTCCGTTCATCATCGTTCCGCTCTCGGTCTCGCGCGAGAAGTCGATCAACGCCGTCGATCAGGCACTGGCCGAGAACCGGGTGATCATGCTGACCGCCCAGAAAGACTTCCAGAACGAGGATCCCGGCGAGGACGATCTTTTCCGCGTGGGCACCGTGGCCATCATCATGAGGATGCTCAAGCTCCCCGACGGGCGTATCCGCATCCTCGTGCAAGGGCTCTCGCGCGCCCGGATCGACTACTTCATCCAGACCGCGCCGTTCTTCAAGGCCAAGATCACCAGAATCGAAGAGCCGGCGACGAAGGACCGCCCGCTCGAGGTGGAGGCGCTGATCCGCTCGGTCAAGCAGAACCTCGACCGGGCCGTGGCTCTCGGCAAGAACATCTCGCCTGAGGTCATGGTGATCGCCGCGAACCTCGACGACCCGGCGCGCCTCACCGACCTCGCGGCCTCGAACCTCGACCTCAAGCTCGAAGAGGCCCAGAACATCCTCGAGACCATCGACCCCGTCGACCGGCTCAAGAAGGTCAATGAGCTGCTCACCCGCGAGATCAACCTCCTCACGATGCAGCAGGAGATCTCCAGCGCCGCCCAGGGCGAGATGAACAAGAGCCAGCGCGAGTACTTCCTCCGCCAGCAGCTCAAGGCCATTCAGTCGGAGCTCGGCGAAGGCGAGGAGCTCGCCGAGGAAGTCGAGAACTATCGCAAGAAAATCGAGGAACGGTCGATTCCGGGCGAGCCGCGCGAAGAGATCGAGAAGCAGATCAAGCGGCTCGAGCGCTCGCATCCCGATTCGGCGGAGACATCGATCATCCGCACGTATCTCGACTGGATGACCGGTCTGCCGTGGGGCGTGATGTCGGCCGACAACCACGACCTCCAGCGCGCCCGCACGATCCTCGACGAGGACCACTACGACCTCGAGAAGATCAAGGAGCGCATCCTCGAATACCTCGCCGTGCGAAAGCTGCGCGGCACGAAGATGAAGGGGCCGATTCTCTGTTTCGTTGGCCCTCCCGGCGTCGGCAAGACTTCGCTCGGGCGTTCCATCGCCCGCGCGCTCGACCGGAAGTTCGTCCGCATCTCCCTCGGCGGCGTGCGAGATGAAGCCGAGATCCGCGGTCATCGCCGCACGTACGTCGGCGCGTTGCCGGGCCGCATCGTTCAGGGCATCAACCAGGCGCAGACGTCCAACCCCGTTTTCATGCTCGATGAGGTCGACAAGATCGGCGCCGACTACCGCGGCGATCCGTCGTCCGCGCTCCTCGAGGGGTTGGACCCGGAGCAGAACTTCACGTTCCGCGACCATTACCTCGGTGTGGCCTACGACCTGTCGAACGTGATGTTCATCGTCACCGCCAATGTGCTCGACACGATTCAGCCGGCGTTCCTCGACCGCATGGAAGTCATCCGCCTCTCCGGCTACACCGACGAGGAGAAGCTCGCGATCGCCAAGCAACACTTGATCCCGAAACAGATGGAGGAGAACGGGATCAAGGACACGCCGGTGGTCTGGACCGACTCCGGCATCACAAAGATCACGACCGGTTACACGAAGGAAGCGGGACTTCGCAATCTCGAGCGCGAGATCGGGACGATCTGCCGCAAGATCGCCGTGCAGGTCGCCGAAGGGAAAGAGCTGGCCAGCTACCGCATCACCGACGCCAACGTCGAGAAGTTCCTGGGGCCGATGCGGCACTACGCCGAGGAGTTGCTTGAGCGCGATCAGGTCGGCGTGGCCACAGGCCTGGCCTGGACCGCGGTCGGCGGCGACATCCTCTTCATCGAGGCCACCGCGGTGAAGGGGAAGGGCAAGCTTCAGTTGACCGGTCAGCTCGGCGAGGTGATGAAGGAGTCGGCGCAGGCCGCCCTGACATACGCGAGGGCGCACGCCGACGAGCAGGGAATTCCGGGCGACTACTTCGAGACGCACGACATCCACATCCACGTACCGGCGGGCGCGATCCCGAAGGATGGCCCGTCCGCGGGCATCACCATCACCGCCGCGATCATTTCAGTGCTCACGGGCCGGCCGGTGAAGCGCAACGTGGCCATGACCGGCGAGGTGACGCTGCGCGGCGACGTGCTACCAATCGGCGGCGTGAAAGAGAAGGTGCTGGCGGCGCGCGCGGCGAAGATCAACACCGTGATTCTGCCGAAGCTCAACGAGCGCGACCTCGTCGAGGTGCCCGAGCCGATCAAGCGCGACATGCAGTTTCATTTCGTCGAGCACGTCGAAGACGTGTTGAGGATCGCGCTGCTGGACCGGAGCGCCGCCGAACAGAAGACCACCGAGCGCGCCGGCCGCGAATCGAAACCGCTCCCCGAACCGCAGCCAGCCATCAGCCAGGTGCCGGTGGCGCATCGAGGGTAGGCGAGTTAGCTCGGTTTTGCTTGGGGCCCAGGCAAAGCGGCGTCGCGAGCACCGCGCCTATTCATCAGTACGTGTACACGTC
>DASQGS010000202.1:0-9037 GCA_035632455.1 Thermoanaerobaculia bacterium
GTCCCTTGTCCGAGATTCTGATGCTGGTCTCGAACTCCGAGCCGAATGCCCCGTGCACGATCGCGTTGGTGAACAGTGGAAAGAGGACCGGGTCGAACGCCGAGCCAGGATCGCCGTTGAACGTGAATGCATTCGGCAGCATGTAGGGGTTGGAGAAGTCGGCCTGCTTCACGGTCACCGATACCGAGGACGGAAGCACGGCAGGTGTCACGACATCGATCGTCGTCGAGTCGATGAAACGGACGTCCGTGGCCTGGGTGGAGCCGAAATAGACCTGGGGGTTGACGAACGGCGGCGAGCATATTGGGCAGTTGTTGCTGAAGCCTGTGCCTTTGAGCCTGACCAAGGTGCCGCCCTCGACGGGACCTGAATTCGGCGTGACCGAGGTGATCACGGGGTCTGCCAAAGCGACTGTTGCCGTGAGAAGCAACACTGCTGCGATTCGTGTGTACATCGGATTCTCCCCTTGTGAGTGACAGCCGCGCGGGTTTTCATCGCGCCTGTGCCGCCGTTGACGAGCCTGAATTATGGAGCCCTTGATGTGTTCTGATGCGTGCGCGATGACACAGTTGACAATACCCTGACGAGATGGTGCTTGGAACATCATCGCATCGGGCGAGTGGCCGCAGGTGTCCAGAAACGAAGCCTCGGATGATCAGGTCCGGATCATTCGAGTCCGGTGCCGGCGTGCGCTGCGCTCTCTGGCGATGCGGCCCAGATCGTCAGGATCAGCTCAGCATCGTCGACGAGGCGGTACTCCGGGCGCCGGCCCGAGAGCTCCTCGCTGTACTCCAGAATGATGCGCACTCCTTCGCCGCGCCGGTCCATCATCGTCCTGCGAGACGTCTTGACCCAGTCTAAGTCGCGGATCGGGCATTTCGCCAACAAGCTGGTGACCGTTTCGTTGCGCGCCGCCTGACGATACGCAAGCCCCTCGACGCCCATCGTGCTGGTAAGAGAGCCGGGGGAGTAGACCTCCAGCCGGTCGGAGAACATCCGAAGACGGATCTTCGAGCCATGAATCGAGTAGTCGCGATGCGCGACGGCGTTGACGAGCGCCTCGAAGACCGCTTCGAGGTCGAACTGCGGCACGTCGCGGCGGCCCATATGTTTGAATGCCGCGGTTCTCATATTGCGGAACACGAATCGGCAGCCGTCGGCGACCTGCTGATCGAGGGGTCCGGTGCAATCGAGAGAGTCGAGTTGATAGGGCCGGTCGGCATCCGGGACGATCGTGTCGCCCAGATAGGCCACAGCCTGGATGAATGCATTCGGCAACCAACGCCGGGGATCGGCAGTGGCCATCAAAACACCGGCCACGGTCGCCGGACCTCACCGGCAGAGTCGGCACGCGCAATCCCGAGTTTCTGAAGAAACGTCACCTCGTCGTCCAGCGTCCTTTCCGTCGCCAGACGCTGCCAGCGGGCTGGCTCCAGATCGCGCACCGTGGCGTCGGGCACGATCTGCTCGTCGAAGCGGATGATTCGGCTCTGCTGAGCGCTGTCCTCTCCGAGGCGGATCCGATCGAGAATCTCTTCGCGTGTCTCAGGCTTTGGCATGGCCGGGTCCTATGCGCGCCTACCGCCGCCGTCCCACCACCGCCCGCAGCTCGCGCAGGCGGAGGTCGAGAGTCTCGGGGGTCATGGCCGCGTACTTCGGCGGGAGGAGGCGGCGGCTCGAAGCTTCGAACACCGCGAGCAGCTCCATGTACTCGAGCATCTCCGCGTCGCGGCTCGGGAAGTAATCGGCGGCGGCGCGGAGGAGGTGCTCCTTCGTGACCTTCGAGTCGGCGTTGCCCTCGCGCGCCGCGTCGTCGTTGGCCATGAGGATCACGGCCTCGACGTCGGCGTTGCTGTAGCCCACGAGCTTCTGCGAGAAGCCGGCGCGGATCGCGGTGAGCCCGGCGTCGAGGTCGCCGGGAGCGATGTCGAGCGCGATGTGGTTCTTCTTCACCAGCGCCCGGGTGACGTTCTCGACCTCCTCCGGCGTCTGCGAGTAGAGGAACGGAATCTTGCGATCCAGCCGGCCGGCGCGCTTGAGATCGACGTCGAGCTTGTCCGGGCGGTTCGTCATCACCAGGAAAAGAATCCGCCCGCGGTTCGAGGTGTCGGACATGAACTCTTTGATCCGGGCGATGACCCGCGATGACGTCCCCCCGTCGCCGTCCTCGTCCGTGCTGCCGAATGCGCGATCGCCTTCGTCGATGATCACCACGACCTGGCCGATGGCCTTGATCACGGTCAGGATCTTCTCAAGATTCCCTTCCGTCGCGCCGACCCATTTCGATCGGAAGTTCTTGAGCTTGATCGCGGTGAGGCCGCACTCCTTCGCGAATGCTTCGGCGACGAACGTCTTGCCCGTCCCCATCGGCCCGGTGAAGAGGATTCCCATCGGCAGCCGGCTGGTGCGTCCCTCGCGCATGCTCTCGGCGATCACGAGCAGGTCCTTCTTGACCTCGTCCATGC
Source organism: Thermoanaerobaculia bacterium (assembly GCA_035632455.1). Classification (GTDB taxonomy): domain Bacteria; phylum Acidobacteriota; class Thermoanaerobaculia; order Gp7-AA8; family Gp7-AA8; genus DASQGS01. The sequence continues at coordinate 2,466 of DASQGS010000202.1, forward strand.
CGCCGACGACGTCGAACCCGTGCTGGGGCTCGACGAACTCGACCAGGCCGAAGCACTCGCGCTCCAGGATCTCGCGTTTGCGCCGGGCGATCAGCCGGTCGGCCTCGCGGCGGGCGATCTCCATCGGATCGGGTATGGCCTCGCCGGACAGCATGGCGCCGGGCGCGAGGAGCTCGCGGATCTCATCGCGGCTCATGCCCGCGGTGAGCGAGGCCAGCTTGTGCGCGCGCGACTTCGCGTCCGCTCCGTCGCCGAGGAGGCCGGCGATGAAGCTCTCGCGATCGCCCAGCCCCTCCTCGGCCGGCGGAGGCGGCGCGAGGATCGATGAGATCTGAATCGACTTCAGCCCCGCGGTCATGTCGGCGTAGCGATCGACGTCCTTCGGCGTGAGGCGCGGATCGGCGATTCGCGCCGTGGTGCCGCGGGCGTCGCGATCGGGCATCGGAATCTCGACCACCGCGACCTTCGGGTTGGCGACGATCTTCGGCGCCAGCTCGGCGACGTTCTCGGCGATGAGAAGGATGACGTTGTCGCCGTGCTCGATCTCCGGCAGGAACGACCAGCGATGCAGCGTGACGATCGCGGCGCGGTCGGAGTCGCTTTGAAACGTGGGGTCGCCGGCCGGCGCGACCGCCTCGGCGTAGTCCAGGATCACGGCCGCCTTTGTCGAGGTCTCGAGCGTCTTCTCCATCGCCGCCAGCACGCGCTCCTTCGAAGTGCCCGGCGCCAGATCATCCTGCTCGCGCAGCGCCGCGCCGCCTTTGACCACACGCGGCCCGGTGGCGACGTTGTAGACGACGATGATGTCCTTCGAGTCCTTCAGCAGGACATCGGTCAAGAAGTTGACGAGCGAGATCGCTCCGCCGTCGTAGATCACGTGGTCGAACACGTTGCCGTGCAGGACGAAGATCGACGACTCGCCGCGCAGGTAACGGCGGCGGAGATCGTCGGCCCAGGGCGGAAGAAGCCGGGCGCCGTTGGTCATTTGATCCCCAGGTTGCCGAGGAGCGTCTCGGTGTCGGCCGCGGTCTGGCGGATCGACTCAACGCCGTCGAGGAGCTCGTCGAGCTGGCCGGAGAGTTCCTGCGGCGATTGCATGGTGACGATCTGATCGCCGATGAGTTGGAACGAGTTCTCGATGAGGTCGAGCTGCCCGCGCGCCACGTCGAGGAAATCGCGGATCTGCTGGACCTTCTCGATCCGCTTCTTGATCACGGCAAGGTTCTTCTGGGCGATGTCGGTCTGAGCGTCGCCCGGCTTCGCGGTCTTCAGCGCTGACTCCCACCGCTGGCTCTCTCTCTTCAGAAAGTTGTCGTCGACGGAGCCCAGGTAGTGCTCGTAACGGGCCACGGTCACGGCCATGTCGATGAAGGCATCGACGAGGCGGTCGGTCTTGATCAGCTCGGCGCGCAGGAGCTCGCCCGAGAACGAGGGATTCTGCCCGGCCAGCCGCTGGATCTCCTTCTGCCGGCTCACCAGCAGTTCCACGCGCTCCCTCTGATCGGACGCCAGGTCGCGCGTTCGCTCCAGTCGCTTCTGCTGATCGAGGGCATCCTTCAGCCGCTTGAACTTCGGATCCCACAGGATGTGCTGGAGCCGCTTGGACTCGGGGGCGTGCAGGAGCCAGATGCCTTCGAGGCCGAGGACGATCATGGCCAGCAGCGGATTGAGTGTGATTCCGGCCGTGGCCAGGCCGCCGATGAGAAGCGAGAGGTTGTAAGGATTGGCGAACGCGAACTTGAGGTACGGGTACTTGTCGAGGACCGAGTCGCGCACCGTGTCGCGCACGCCCTGCTCGAGCCCGGCGACGACTTCGTTCCTGACCGCCGGCGTCGTCGACCGTGAAGTCTGCGTCGCCGGCGTCGTCTGCGCGCTCTGCGCCTGCTTCCGCGGCGGCGTGACCTGCTTCTCCATGAGCCCCATCGCCGTGATTCTACGGCAGGAACGGCGTTGGACCCACCAGATGCTTTGAGAAGCGCGAGGTTGAAGGGTGACGGGCTCGGCCACTACTTCGCCGTGATCCAGACCTCCTTCGAATACTCGCGAAGCTTCGGCTCCGCAGCCCGGGCCTCTCCTTCGGTCGCGAAACGAATCCGGACCCGGAAGATCGTCCCCTTGTCGCTCACGACTCGTTCGACATAGGCACCGGTGAATCCATGGTCGATCAGCCTGGCCGCGAGCGTCTCCGCGGTCTTCTGGTCATTGGTCGACAGGAGCTGCGCGTAGACGGGGCCGGCCGCCGGAGCCGGCGCGGCCGGAGCGACAGCGGGCTGGGCATCGTGCGCCGATTTCGTCAAATCCGGATGTACCGCAGCCGGCGCTTTCGTGTCGGTCGAGGCAGGCGCAGCGGCTGTCGCCGTCGCCGTTCCTTCCACGACCACGGGCGTGGTCGCGCTGGTGTCGCTTGCCGTCGCGCGCGGCCCCTTGAAATCGCCGCTGCCTGTCGCGACCGGGAGCTCGACGATCTGTCCGCCGGCGTCCTTCCCTTTCGAAGGAACGACGCCCTCGTTGATGATGGCGGGCTCCTTCCGGACCACCAGCCGCTCATCGCTCTGATTCCTGCCGATCAGCAGACCGAATGCGAATGACGCCGCGAGCGACAGCAGCAGCAGGACGAAGGCCATGAACGCCTGCGCCGCTGTAAGCGAGATCTCGTAATGCGATTGATCATCCGGGGAGACTGGTTCGTCCGACATGCCTCACGCCCTCCTCTTACCATCGACGAATCATTGCGCCTGCACCGGCGCCGCCGGGGGAGCGGGCGCCGGAGCAGCGTTCCAGTTTGTCCAGTAAACGACGCCGTTGTCAAAGTAGATGGCCGCGGCGCCGCCGTCTTCCTTAGGATAGATCCAAACCGCGTAGATGCGATTGTTCTTCACCACCTGCTTGATCCAATCCTCGCGCGGAAGGCCGACAAGCTTCCGGATGTCGTCCTCTTTCATGCCGTTCTTGATCGCCGAGAACGGGCCCATGGCGATCCAGCGGTGCGCCTTCGCGGTCTCGATCCTCTGCTTCGCCTCGGCGTTTGCGGGATCGTACTGCAGCGCCGCCGTATAGAGCTCGATGGCCCGGTCGTAGCGCGACAGCACGTTCATGTACTCGTCGCCCATCGCGATCTTCTCGTGCGCCAGAACCGCTGCCGCGCGCGGGTCCGACGTGCGCTCGTAGTAGTCCCTCAGCTTGTCCATGAAGTTGACGTACACCGTTTCGATCTTTCGATGATTCTCGAGCAGGGCCTCGATCTGCTGCTTCCGCGGCGCCGACGGAGGAGGAACCACTTGCGCCTTCCGGAGAGTGTTGATCCATTCGTAGTCGGCGCTCAGCAGGGTCCACTCGCGCTCGTTCGGCTGAGCCGGCAGAGCGGGCGTCGTGATGAGGAGGAGCAGTGTGACGGTGATCAGAAAAGGGGCGATGGGGCGTGGCATCTGGCGTGATTTTAGCGCAAATGCAAAGGGGGCAGGCGATTGGTCATCTTGAGAGATACGTCGGCGGGGCGCCGGTCTCGAGGGAATCACACAGCTTCATTCTCGGTGGACTCTCGGGACTCAGATCGCGCCGGAGGCGCGTCGGCGATTAGCCGGTGGCAGCGCGTAGACGCTGCCACCGGTTAGCGGCAACCCTCCAGAATCTGGTTGGCGCCCCGCGAGGGGCGCGGGAGGCGTTATCAAGGATCCTGCGTCCCGCGTAGAATCCGCGAAATGCCGCTCCTCTTTGTTTCCCACGGCGCCCCATCCATCGCCCTCGCGGACGACGACTACACCCGCGCCCTGCGCCGCTATGGCGCAGCACTCGCGAATGTTCCTGCCATCGTCCTCGTCTCCGCGCACTGGCAGGAATCCGATCCCGTGCGCGTAAATGCCGTCCCTCATCCCGAGCCGATCTACGACTTCGGCGGCTTCGCGCCCGAGCTCTATCGTCTTCGCTATGACGCCCCCGGCGATCCGGCGCTCGCGCGCGAGATCGCCGCGCTTCTCGACGGCGCCGGAATCGAGGCCCGGCTCGAGGCCGCGCGCGGATGGGATCACGGCCTCTGGGTTCCTATGCGCCATCTGCTTCCGGACGCGGCGACGCCGGTCGTCGAGATCTCGCTCCCGCTGCGCGCCACGCCGCGGCGGCTCATGGCCATCGGCGCCGCGCTCGCGCCACTCCGCGACCGCGGCATCGTTCTCGCCGGCAGCGGCGGCATCGTCCACAACCTCCGGCGCATCGCCTTCGACGCCGAGGATGCGCCCGTCGATGCCTGGGCCCGGTCCTTCGACGACTGGGTCCACGCACGCCTCGCCGCGGCTGATGTCGAAGCCCTGACCGACTACGAGCGCGAAGCCCCGTTCGCCAACCTCGCGGTGCCCACCACCGAGCACTTCGACCCGCTCTTCGTCATCCTCGGCGCGCTCCGCCCCACCGACCGGCTCGCGACGATCCACGAAGGCTTCATGTACGCCAACCTCTCCATGCGCACGTTCGCGTTCGCCTAAGTCTGTTACCCTCACAGCAACGTCATCTCCTGGAGCCGCTCGATGAAGAACTTCCTGCTGATCATCCTCGTCCTCGCCGGCATCGTCATGGCCGCGTGGCTCGTGTCACGCCACAACCCGCCTCCCGGCGTGGCGGAGGGCTCGCAGCCGGGCACCGCGGCATCGGCACCAGCGACAACCAGCTTCGTCCCGCCGGCACCGAGTGCTGGCGGCGCCGCTCCGGCCGCCGCGCCCGAACCCGGTCGCACGCTGGCCCTTCCTCCGGTCCTCGGCGGACCGATTGCAGGCAGCGCCACCGAGCCGCTCGAAGCGGAGCTCAAGAAAGTCCCGCGCATCAGCCCCGAGGATCTGGACGAGCGGATGAAAAGCGGAGCGGTCGTCGTTATCGACGTCCGCGATGCCGACGCCTACACCTACAGCCACATCACCGGCTCGATGCACATCCCGCTCAGCCGTATCGCCGGCGAGGTGCCGTACCTCCCGCGCGACAAACCGATCGTCACGTACTGCACGTGACCCAACGAAGAATCGAGCGCCCGTGCGGCGCTCCAGCTCAGCACCGCGGGCATCCTCAACACCACCGCGCTCCTCGGCGGCTTCGAAGCCTGGCGCAGCCGCGCGTTGCCGGTCACCGCCGGGAAGGACATGGGCGGTTACCCGCGGAATTGAAAATTGAGAAATTGAAAATTGCCTTCCTCCATTTTTCAATTTTCAATTTGAAATTTTCAATTCCGCTCCAAAGGTTGACACCCGCGGATCATTTCCCTATGGTGACGCCTTCGCCGCGGCGCTCCGGCGCCGGCGAAGAGATCGCGGCATCGGGCCCGTAGCTCAGTGGTAGAGCAGCTGGCTTTTAACCAGTTGGTCGCAGGTTCGACCCCTGCCGGGCTCACCAAGCCGGCTTCGCCGGAATGTTGAATGGACGTCATCCTGAGCCGCGTAGACGGCGAAGGATCTCCTTGACAAGATTGCGGCCCTTGCAAACATTCAACATTTAGCATTCAACATTCAACATTCGTCAGTTTGGTCCCCATCGTCTAGAGGCCCAGGACATCGCCCTTTCACGGCGGCAACGCGGGTTCGAATCCCGCTGGGGACGCCATTCACGACAAAGGGCTTAGAGCCGATCTGCAATGCGATGATCTGGCTCTGGCGCTGCCGAAACGTTGCCGGTTCGTGTAGACGACGCACGGGAGCGCCTCCCGCGCCCGGATTCAAGGCCGCATCCCGTTGAGTTACGTGCGTCGCAGGTGTCTTCTCTTGCCGGTTACCTCCAGCCGCCCGACCGTCACTTGATCCGCCCGCGGATCATTGATCATCCGAAGCAGTTTCCGCGCCGCAGGCTCCAAGGCCTGGCGGAGCATGGCGAGCGCGCGCCGGTGCACCTCTGCCGCGAACCTCTCCGCAGCCGCAATATACGCCGGGGAGCGCTGTACGTTCCTCACGTGCTGATCGGTGATGCCCACGGCCGCGCCGATCTCCGGTTGTGTTCCAGTCGGGTTCAACGCAATAGTCAGGGCAGGCCGAGCGCGAACCGCAGCTCTTTGCGCGCCGCCTCGTACTGTGCGCGGAAGTCGTCTCGCGCGAAGAGCGCCTGCGCGATCACGCTGCCGGCGATGCGGCCGGCCTCGATATCCGACCGGTAGTGCACGCCGGCCACCGCTCGGTTCCATCCGTACTCCCAGGCGCGCGCCATGATCTCTCGCCGTTTCTCCGGCACCATGTTGGCGAGGACGATGCCCATCAGCGTCCCGCCGGTGGCGTGACCGGATGGATATGAGGCGGACTTCGAAAGTTTTGCCACGGGATGCAACTGGTCGTTGAGCCGGTACGGGCGCGGCCGGGCAAAGACGCCCTTGGCCGGATCGACTACCGCCCCCTCTGTTTCGTGCAGCCGTCCGAACAAAGCGCCGACCAGCGGGAGCGACTCCTTTGTGAACTTCGGCCCGAGGGTCTCGGCGAACCTCCAGACGGTCTCCTCGCTGTCGGCAGCGGCTCTCGCCGCTGCTTCCGGGGTTCGCGCGGCCTCGATCGACACCAGCTCGGCGATTTCGCTCCTGGTCTGTGCCGAACTGTCGAGAGGAGGCGGAGGAAGGA
>DASQGS010000203.1:0-11640 GCA_035632455.1 Thermoanaerobaculia bacterium
CGAAGGATCTCCTTGGCATGATCGCGATTTTCGCAAGGAGATCCCTCGCCGCGCTTCACCCCTCCGGGGTTTCGCGGGCTCAGGATGACGTACTGACCACTGACCACCGATCACTGCTTCTTCTTCTCGAACTGCTCCGTCGTTTGTATAATCACCCCGCTTGTACGGTCCCCTCAAGATCTTCACCGGTCGTGCACATCCGGTCCTCGCTCAGGAGATCTGTACTCTCCTGGAAGTTGACACCGGCAGGGTGTCGCTCTACAGCTTCTCCGACGGCGAGAACTACGTGCAGATCGACGAGAACGTCCGCGGCGCCGACGTCTTCGTCATCCAGCCGACCTCGCCGCCGGTCAACGACAATCTGATGGAGCTCTTGATCATGCTCGACGCATTCAAGCGCTCCTCGGCGCGTCGCGTGACCGCCGTCCTTCCGTACTACGGCTACGCGCGGCAGGACCGCAAGGACAAGCCGCGTGTCCCGATCACCTCGAAGCTCGTGGCCGATCTCATCACCGCGGCCGGGGCCGACCGCGTGCTGACGCTCGATCTGCATGCTTCGCAGATCCAGGGCTTCTTCAACATCCCGGTCGACCACCTCTTCGCTGCGCCGGTGATCGTCGGGCACCTCAAGAAGATCGGCCTCCAGGAACTGACAATCGTCTCGCCCGATGCCGGCGGCGTGGAGCGTGCTCGCGCCTACGCGAAGCGCCTCGGCGCGACGCTGGCGATCATCGACAAGCGGCGCATCGCCGCCAACCAGACCGAGGTCATGCACATCATCGGCGACGTGGAAGGCCGCAACGTCTTCGTTGTCGACGACATCATCGACACCGGCGGCACGCTTATTCACTCCGCCGAGGCGCTGATGGCCAAAGGGGCAAAGTCGATCTCGGCGGCCTGCACGCACGCCGTGCTCTCCGGTCCGGCCATTCAGAGAATCAACGGCTCGCAGCTCGACGCCGTCATCACCACGAACTCGATGCCGATGACGGACAAGGAAGCGGAGTGCCCGAAGCTCAACACGCTCTCCATCGCCGAGCTCCTGGCCGAGGCCATCAAACGCATCCACAACGAAGACTCGGTGAGCTCGCTGTTCGAGATGTAGGCCGTGTGTGTCGGGTGACATCACCATCAACCCGCGCGACACCGGGCTGATCCTGTTCGATCCTGCGGAGCTGTTCGGCAACGACCACGCGGTGATTCTCGAGATCGGATCGGGCAAAGGACGCTTTCTCATCGCCACGGCGATGGAGCGTCCCGACGTGAACCTGATCGGCATCGAGAAGTCCCTTCACTACTACCGCGTGATCCGCGACCGTGTCCTCAAACGCGGCCTGCGCAACATCCGCCTGATCAACTACGACGCGTTCCTCGTGCTGGAGCGCATGCTGCCGGACGCCTCGATCAACGAGATTCACATCTATTTCCCCGATCCCTGGCCGCGCAAGAAGGAACAGAAGCGCCGGATCATCCGCCCCGCGGCGCTCGACGAGATGCGCCGCGTGCTGACGCCGGGCGGCTGGGGCATCTTCGTAACTGACCATCGCGATTACTTCGAGATCGCTGCGCCATTGCTCGAACAATGGTTCCGCTGCGAGACGCGAATCCCAAGTCCGGACGACCCGCCGCGCACGAACTACGAGGCGAAGTACCGCGAGGAGGGGAGGGAGATCTTCGAAGTGCGGTTTTGGATGGAAAATTGAAAATTGAGAATTGAAAGATGGCGAATGGGACAGGCGCTTCTCGCCATCTTTCAATTTTCAATTTTCAATTCTTAGTTTTCAATTCCCACTACAATCCTCGCCCATGCGCATCCTCGGCGTCGATCCAGGCTCCGTCACCACGGGCTTTGGCGTCATCGAATCACAGAAGGGGAGGCTGCTTCTCGTCGAGCAGGGTGCGATCACGACGCCGCGCGGGGCGGATCTGGCGGACCGCCTCCTTCGGATTCATGAGGCGCTTCTGGCAGTCATCGCCCGCACTGCGCCCGAGGCGGTCGCTGTCGAGACGCCGTTCGCCGGCCAGAACGTCAAGAGCCTGATCCAGCTCACTCATGCCCGTGGCGTGATTCTGCTGGCTGCGCGCAGCTCCGGGCTCGAGGTCTTCGAATACTCGCCGCGCTCCGTCAAGAGCGCCGTGGTCGGTTACGGCGCCGCGGAAAAGGAGCAGGTCGCTAAGATGGTTCGCCTTCTGCTGCCCGGCTGCGCGTCAATTAAGATGACCGCCGATGCCTCGGATGCCCTCGCCGTGGCAATCTGCCATGCGCATACGGCGGGAACGAATAGGAAGTTCGCGGCTAAATGACCCTCGTGCTTGTGAGACCCGGTTAACCACTGACCACTTCGCCGTACCCCTCACGATTACGGCGGATTCCCACGTCCGGCCTGCAACACTTCGTGTGCGATAATGCCACTCAAATTGTTGGCAGGAAGGAAGTGCGGGAGATGAAGTTGGAAGGGGACATCGGCGAGATCCACCTGGTCGATCGCCTCGTCGAGCTGGGCCGCGAGCATTTCACTGGCGCGATCCGTTTCGAGAACGACGGCATCATCAAGATCATCTACTTCAAGGGCGGCGACGTCCTTTCCGCCAGCACGAACGACCGCGCCGATAGCATCGACGAGATCCTGCTTCGAGCCGGGAAAATCAACAAGGACCATCTCAAGCAGGCTCTGGCGAAGCGCAAGGAGACCGAGACTCTCGGCGATGCGCTTCTCAACCTCGGATTCATCACTCGCAAGGAGCTCACCTGGGCGCGGCGCGTCCAGGTCATCGGCACGATTCGCTCGGTCAGCGCCTGGACCAGCGGCTCGTTCACGATTGTCAGCGACTACCTTCCGAAGCGGGAGGAGGGAACGCTCTTCTCGCTGCAGCAGATCATCATCGAGCTCATCGTTACGGATCAGGATCGCTCGCGATTCGAGCGCGAGCTGGACGGCGGCAACGCCATCTTCCAACAGACGGCAGACTTCGCCACGAGCTTCCGAGGACTTGGCCTGAACCAGGACGCCGAGGACATCGTCAACCAGGTCGACGGCCGCAAGAGCGCCGCCGAAGTTGCGGCCGCGTCAGGCAAGGACGCGTTCAACGTTTACAAGCTCCTCTATGCGCTCGAAGTGCTGGGCCAGCTCGCCAAAGCGTGGAAACCTCAAGTAATAGATGAGGTTTCTTCGCCGGCTTGGACTCCGCCGCCGCCCGCCGCGCCTCCGCCGATTCCGGCGGTCAATTCGCACTGGGACGCGCCGGAACCGCAGTTCGAAACCGAAGACGCTTCGCTCGATTGGGGCGGCCCGCCTCCTAACCTCGGCGATTCGCAGCCTTCGCCGCGAGACCTTCCTCCTTGGGATGGGACGGGCAAGACCCGCGAAGTGCCGCAGATGCCGGCTTGGGATGCTCCCGAGCCTCCGCTGGAGACGCCGCGTCCGATGGCGGCGGGGTCTCACGACGACAACTGGGGCTTCGATGACGCGCAGATTGAGACCGCGAAGCGCGGCTCCGCGGCAGCTGCCGAGCAGATCGCACCAGCCGAGCCGGCGGCTCCGCCGAAGCGCCGATTCGGATTGATCGTGACCCTTCTCGTCATCGCCGTTTTGGGCGCCGCCGGATACGGCGGATTCATCTGGTGGCTGAAGAAAGGCGAGGAGCGGGACAACGTGACACCGCGAGCGAAGGCTGCGGGACGACCGCTTCGCCCGCGGAGCCGGCTGGCGCCCGGAGCGGCGAGTCCTGCGACGACCGCTGCGACCTCCGGAACGTCCCCGATTACTTCGACAGGAATTTCGACGACCGCGCCGACGAGCACTGCGGCATCGTCGCCGCTCGTCGTCACATCGGCGAAGGGACCCGCGCCGACAGGAGCCGCCACGCCCGCACCGAAGCCGTCTCAGCCGAACGCGGCCGCGAGCCCGGTTCCCCCAGCCGCGGTCGTCATTCCGAAGACGGCCGGGAGCAGGTTGGGAGGCGCGCCTTCTCCCAGTGCGACGAGCGCCGCAACCGCCACGTCGCCTCGAGGCGCTACACAGCAACCGAAGGCGCAGCCGCCGGCAAAGCCGGTCGCGGCAACAACGGCCTCCGCGGCGACGACCCGCATCGAAAGCCGGCCCGCGGGCGCGACTCCGCTGATCACGAATCAGCCCAAAGGCACGGAGCGCCAACCGGCTACGCACCCACCGGTTCGGCCGGCGTCAACCCCTTCAAGCGATCCGCAGCGCGGGCGCTATGACGCTTTGGCGCGGGAGAATGCCGCCATGGCTGGCACGGGCTTCACGATCCAGTTCGAGGTCGCCTGCGAGACCAGTTCAGTCGATCGCGCGGTCAAAGAAGGCGGGACGAGCATCTGGTTCGTGCCGGTGGAGTATCACAACCGCGCCTGCTACCGCGTCTTCTGGGGGAAGTACCCGACGCGCGAGGAAGCGGTCAAGGCAATCGGCCAGATCCCGAAGGACCTCCGCGGCGGCACACCCGTGGTCATGGCCATCCCGAAATAATCTCCTGGAGAACCCGTTGGCTTGGGTCATCGACGGCAACAACGTCCTCGGGCAGATGCGCGTCTCACGCGATTCAACTGAGTCGAAGCGGCAGCTCGTGCGGCTCCTCGGCGGGTTTGCCCGTGCCAAGCGGACCACCGTGTTCTGCTACTTCGACGGACCTGAGCCTCCGGCATTCGGCAGACAGCTCGGCAATGTGAGGGTCATCTTCTCGGGCCGCCGGCCGGCAGACGATCTGATCACGGCCAAGGTTGCGGAGGGGCGGGACTGGAACGTGGTTACCTCGGATCGCACCGTTGCTTCGCGGACCGCCGGACGGAGGGTGACCGTGGTGCCGGCCCGGCAGTTTCTCAGCCAGTTGGAGGCGGCCGGCCTCGAGTCAGGGGAGACGCCGGACGAGGATTGGCTCGACTACTTTTCCGATCCCCAAAACCGGAACGCATTTTGATGTCGGCAGGCCGACATTCTTTGTAAGCCACTAAAAACGCGATCTTTAACGAGATGAATTTTGGTGTCTTCGATCCTGTTATCATCGCCCGGCGTGGAGCGGATCGGAGGATCGCCGGACCGGAAACGGTCTGGAGGAAAGTCCGAACTCCTACGGGCAGCAGGCTGGATAACGTCCAGGCGCGGCGACGCGACGGAAAGTGCAACAGAAAACATACCGCCTCGGCGCCGGTTCGCCGGCGCTGCGGTAAGGGTGAAATGGTGCGGTAAGAGCGCACCGCGTCCCGCGTGAGCGGCGACGGCAAGGTAAACCCCCTGCGGAGCAAGACCAAATAGGGAAGCAGTGGAACCGCCCGTTTCCGTTCAAGCTTCCGGGTAGGTTGCTCGACCGCCGCGGCAACGCGTGCGGCAGATGAATGATCCTCCCTCCACGAGGAGGACAGAATTCGGCTTACAGATCCGCTCCACGCCTTTCTCTTTCCAGCCTTGACCGATTCATTCCTTTGCACCACCATGCCCGGCCATGCCGCCGCTCATTCCGCCTCGCGCGCTACCCGACCATCCGCACATCGCCGTCCTTGCGATCTCTTCCCCCTCGGAGATGCCCCGCATCGAGGACGCACGCCGAGCGCTCGAGTCTCGCGGCATCCGGGTCACGCTCGCGGAGAACATCGATCATCGCCACGCCGGGTATCTCGCGGGCTCCGATGAGGAACGCCTCTCGATCCTCAACCACTTTCTTCGTTCGCCGGAGTTCGATGCCTTCTTCTTCGCCCGAGGAGGGTATGGGGCGATGCGGATCCTCGAGGGAATCGACTACGGCGCCATCGCCGCGAATCCGCGCCCGATCGTCGGATTCAGCGATCTCACCGCGCTCCATCAGGCGATTGCAATCCGCACCGGGATCGGCACGTTTCACGGGCCGATTCTCAATCTCGACTTCCACGACGGCATGTCGCGTGAAAACGAGGCCTGGCTCTGGTCGCTCCTGCGGGGCGATGCGCCGCTGACCCAACGCTTCGAGCCATCGCAGGTCATCTCGGAGGGTGTGGCTGACGGAGTCCTGTTCGGCGGGTGCCTCTCGCTGACCACCTCGCTCGCTGGCACGCCTTTTGATTACTGGGTTGCAGACGGCATTTGGTTCTGGGAGGAAGTCGGCGAGGCAACCTATCGCATCGACCGTATGTTGACCCACCTGAGGCTGTCTGGCAGAATGCGAGACATTCGTGGCATAGTAGTCGGGAAGCTCAAAGAGTGCGGTGGCGCTGAGGGGGAGACGCACTCGCTTCTTCGCGAATTCTTCGGGTCCAGCGGCATTCCTGTTGTCCGCGATCTCCCCTTCGGGCACTATGGAGATAATGTCGCGATGCCGGTCGGCGCGCCGGCGCGTCTAAGTACGCGCGAGGGTACGCTTACGATCACCGAGCCGGCGGCCCGCCGATGAGGGTTCGATGAAAGCAGTGTTCAAGACGACGGGAGGCAAGGAACCGATGAAAGACTCCGCCGTCTTCTCCGCAGGCGAGACGATCTTCCGCCAGGGCGACCTCGGCACGGAGATGTACATCATCCAGGACGGCGAAGTCGACATCATCAAGCACATCAACGGCGAGTCGCACCTTCTCTCGAAGCTCGAGAAGGGCGACTTCTTCGGCGAGATGGCCGTGCTCGAGAACGCGGTCCGCACCGCCGACGCCATCGCCACCAGCGAAGTGCGAGTCCTGGCCATCAACGGCTCCCGCTTCGACGAGATGCTGCGCAAGAACCCCGAGATCGCCGTGCGCATCATCCGCAAGTACTCAAAGCGCCTTCGCGACGCCAATGCACTGCTCGAGCGCCTTCTCGGCAAGGAGGTCGACTCCGAGCATCTCGCCCTCGACGCCACCCAGATGGCCGCTCCCGCCAAGCAGTCGCGGCACCGCCTCGTCGACACTGCCTCGGGCAACGCGTTCTTCTTCAGCAAGGGCGACGAAACGACCATCGGCCGCGCCGATCCGGTCACCGGCATCCTGCCCGACATCGATCTCACTCCCGTCGATCTCAACCGCAGCGTCTCCCGCCGCCACGCGAAAGTGATCCGCTCCGGCGCCGAGTACCACGTTCTCGAAGAAGTCGGGACGGTGAACGGCACCTACGTAAACGATCAGCGGATCCCCACGGGCGTCCCCGTGACTCTACACAACGGAGACATGATCAAGATTGGCTTGATCTCGATGAAGGCCGTCTTCGATTGACACGTCCGTCGCAAGCCTTTGAGTATCCTCGCGGTTGCGCGCCAATGATCTTCGCTGGGATTCACGATCGGGCTGTCTTCGCCCCGTAGATTCCTCGGAATCTTGACATTTCTCGTGCACAATCGTGCTCCGATGAGCGCCGTGCAAAACGAGCGAGCCGCCACCCCGGAAACGCCCATCCAATTCCTCAGAGGCGTTGGCGTCGCACGTGCGAGCGCCTTCCAGGCAATGGGCCTGACGACGGTCCGCGACCTCCTCTTCTTCCTTCCATTCCGCTACGAGGATCGCCGGCATCCGGCCCAGATCGCGAGCCTCGGCCGTCTCGAGCATCCCGTCGTTCTTCGCGGGCGCGTCGTCTCCGCCGGCGCGAAGGTCTCGCCGATCAAGCGCGTGAAGATCTTCGAGGCCATGTTCGACGACGGCACCGGGACGCTGATGCTGGTCTGGTTCAACCAGGCGTACCTCGCGGATCAGATCAAGCGCGGCGACCGTCTTGCCGTTTTTGGTCAGCCACACGTGTCGAAATACGGCGGTCTGCAGATCGACAGCCCGGATTGGGAGAAGCTGGACGACACCGGCGAAGGCGAGGAGGAAGGCTCGATCGTTCCGATCTACTCGCGCGTCTCGCAGGTCCCCCCGAAGACGGTGCGGCGGATCGTGCGCAACGCGCTGGACTCCCTCGGCGCGATGCCCGATCCGATGCCCGCCGAGCTTCGCAAGCGGCTCGGCGTGATCGATCTGGCGACGGCCATTCATCAGATCCACCAGCCGCAGGAACTGACCGAGGAGTTTCTCGCGCGCCGCTCGCCGGCCCACCGCCGGCTGATCCTTCAGGAGTTCTTCACGTTCCAGCTCGCGCTGCGCGTGCGGCGGGCAGGCGAGGAGATCAAGCCCAAGACGCGCCGCGTCATCATCGACGACGCGATTCGCGACGAGGTGAAGAAGATCCTGCCTTTCAAGCTGACCGCGGCGCAGCGGCGCGTGCTGAAGGAGATCGCCGAGGATCTGCAAGGCGCGCGGCCGATGTACCGGCTGCTGCAAGGCGACGTCGGCAGCGGCAAGACTATCGTGGCGCTGATCGCAGCGGTGATCGCGATCCGCAACGGGCATCAGGTGGCGCTGCTGGCTCCGACGGAGATTCTCGTCGAGCAGCACTATCAGAGAATTCGACAACTACTTGACGATTCCGTGGTGATTGCCAAGGCCACGGGGGCGATGGCGGCGAAGGAGCGCCGGACGTTTCTCGCAGGCCTTCGCGAGGGACTCATCCAATTCGTGGTCGGGACGCACGCTCTTCTCGAGGAGCGGGTCGTATTCAAATCATTGGGCCTGGCGATCGTCGACGAGCAGCACCGCTTCGGCGTCGAGCAGCGCCAGAGCCTGTTCGCCAAGGGAGAGACGCCGGACATCCTGGTCATGACCGCGACGCCGATTCCGCGGTCGCTGGCCCTGGCCACGTACGGGGATCTCGAGCTCTCGGTGATCGACGAGATGCCGCCGGGCCGGCAGCGGATTCGGACCGAGGTGCGCGGATCGCTGCAGATCGATCGCATCTTCGACTTCGCCGAGGCACAGATCGCGGGCGGTGCGCAGATCTACGTCGTCTATCCAATCATCGAGGAATCGGAGAAGCTCAACCTCAAGCCGCTCTCTCAGGGATTCGAGACCATTCGATCGCGATTCCCGAACCGCCGCGCGGCCATGCTTCACGGCCGCATGCCTTCAGCGGAAAAGGAAGAGACGATGGATCGCTTCAAGCGCGGCGAGATCGATCTTCTCGTGTCGACGACTGTGATCGAGGTGGGCATCGATGTCCCGAACGCGTCGCTGATGCTGGTCATGGATGCCGATCGTTTCGGATTCTCGCAGCTCCACCAGCTCCGAGGGCGGATCGGCCGCGGACCGCGGAAATCGTATTGCGTTCTGATTCGCGACGAGCGCGCGCCGGAGGAGGCGAAGGATCGCCTGCGCAAGTTCGCGGAGACCATCGATGGCTTCGACGTCGCGGAGCGCGATCTCGAGATCCGCGGCCCCGGCGAGTTCCTCGGCACGCGCCAGTCCGGCGTTTCGAAGTTTCGCTTCGGCAATATCCAGCGGGATCAGGAGATGATGGAATCCGCGCGAAATGCAGCCATCGACTTCCTCGCCAGCCAGGGACTGCCCGCCGGTGAAAAGCTCGTCGGCGATCTCCTCGGCGTGACGCTGGCGGCGGCGAACCGCGACTGAGCTTTCCGTCATCCTGAGGCGGTGGAACCCCGGAGGGGTGCAGCGCGCCGAAGGATCTCAAAACGCAGAGCTTGCCATCTTGAGATCCTTCGCCGCCTACGCGGCTCAGGAGAAGGGGATTGCCGATTGTCGCGCGACGCTCCTACGTCCGCCACGCTCCGAGCTGACGATGGGTCTTGATCCAGACCTCGCTGACGGAGCCTTCGCGGAGCATTTTCGCGATCCAGATGATCTGGCCGGCGGGCGTCGAAAGATGCACTGCCACCGAGATCAGGTCTTCGATCACGAGCGCGTGCAGCCGCGGCTCGGGCGACGGGTCGCCGAGGCGCGCGACGGTAAGGCTTTCGAAGGTCCGGACCGCATTCGCGACCATGTCCTCGAACGTCGCCAGCAGCTCGGCGCGCGGAATCTGCCGGCGCTCCGCGAACTCGGCCGGGCGGTCGCGTTCGTACGCGATGCCGCCGATCGCGCGATTGAGGAAGTGGTTGAGCGAGCCGCTGAGGTGAAGGATGAGGTTGCCGATCGAGTTCGACGACTCGTTTGGGCGCCACCAGATCTCATCGTCGGAGAGAGCGGCGATGCTCTCCCGAATCTGGGCCGGCAGCACGAGCGTAATTCGCATCCGCAGCGCTTCGATGGTCGCCGCGGAGACTTGTTCGCAGGTGGTTGTCATAGCTCGCGATTATGCGCGGGCGGCCGAACTTTGCAAGCTCGGGCCGATGCCTGGCGGGATGTCCCACGCGGTTCGTGAGAGCTGGTTCCCGGCCACTCCTTGTAGAATCCGGCAATGGCGCAGATCGTGTTTCTCACCGTCTTTCTCGGCCTGGTCTCAGGAATCCAGACGGTGGATCTGCAGGTCGATCCGGCCGTGAAATCGGTGCAGCTCCAGCTCGGCGGCCGTCGGGTTGCGACGCTGAGCGGCACTCCCTGGTCTGCCCAACTGGACCTCGGACCCGAGCTGGTTCCCATGGAGCTCGTGGCCGTCGGCTATGACGCGCAGGGATTCGAGATCGCGCGGGCTTCGCAGGTCCTCAATCTCCCGCGCCCGGCGGCCGAGCTGGCGATCGTCATCAAGACGGAGAAGGACCGGCAGGTCGTGGCCGAGCTCCTCGGTCGGCATCGCATGCACATTCCTGCGAGGAGGGCGACCCTGCTGGTCGACGCTGCGGCCGTTCACGTGGGCGACGATTTCCGCGCGAAGCTGCCCCGGCTCGACTGGTCGCATCCTCACGTCGTGTCTGGCGAGATGATTTTCGAGGACGGGCAGGTCGCGCGGCGCGACGTCGTCATTCACGGCGGTTTCTCCGATTCGGTCGGCTCCGAGTTGACCCCCGTGCTCGTGACGACGACGCGCCAGCAGACGCCGAAGAGCCTGGAGGGTTGCTTCTCCGCGAACGGCGTGCTGCTCCGCGCAAGCGCGATCGAGAAGACGAACGCCCTCGTGACCATGGTCAAAGACCCTGACGCCAGTGAAGTCATCGTCAGGCTGCATCCGGAGATCCCGACGACCAAGCCGAGATGGTGGACGGATCGCGCACTTCGCCGGGAGCTGCGGCTGGACGCAGACACGACAGAGCGGATTCTCTGGCCGGTCACGAAGAAGTTCAGCGCTCCCGGCGAGCCGACGGCGCTGTTGTTCGAGCCATCCGACGATATCTCCGCGTCCGAGGGAGGAGTGTCGTGGCTGCTCACGCGTGAGTACCGGCCGGTTCCGGATGAGACGACGCCGCGGCAGTACGCCGATGCCGTGGCGGTGGCCGGGGTCAAGTCGCTCGTTCGCGGGCGCCGCCGCGCCGTGGTTCTCGTTCTCGGTCAGGCGAGAGATCAGAGCCACAACTCTCCCGCGGTCGTGAGGCGCTACCTGGAGCGCATCGGCGTGCCGCTCTTCGTCTGGTCGGTTGAGGGTCCGCGCCCCGACCTCCGCGGTTCGTGGGGCCGCGTCGAGGATGTCTCGACTACGGCCGGGCTGCGCGAGGCGACGGCGAAGCTCAACAATGCGCTCAAGGAGCAACGAATCGCCTGGATCGCGGCCGACCCGCTCGCGGCGCTGAAGGTCGAAGGGAACGAGCGCTGCGGCTTGATGCCGGTGGCCGGGATACATTAGGAACGACCGCGTAAGGAGTTGATCCGCAGATGACGCAGATGACGCAGATTGGGGCGTAACGTCAATTTGCGTTCGACACGCGAAACGTGACGAAATGCACGGCGAGGTGGTGGAGAAGTCACGCGAAGGGTTTCCGCAGACGATG
>DASQGS010000204.1:0-6620 GCA_035632455.1 Thermoanaerobaculia bacterium
TCTCTCCGCTCGCTAAGCGCAGGCTACGGCGGCGAAGGATCGTCTTGGCAGGATCGTGGCTCTCGCCAGGAGATCCTTCGGCGCGCTACACCCCTACGGGGTTCCGCCGCCTCAGGATGACACAGCACCTCACAGCTCACACGTGATAGAAACGCAAAAACGAAACAGGAGGAGACCATGCCGGTTCGAAGGGCTGATGCGGAGTGGAAGGGATCGCTGAAGGAAGGGCGCGGAACGATGAAGCTGGGGAGTGGCGCGTTCGAAGGGGCGTACTCATTCGGGACGCGTTTCGAGGAGGCGCCCGGGACGAATCCGGAGGAGCTGATCGGCGCCGCGCACGCGGGATGTTTCTCGATGGCCTTCTCGGCCGGACTCGGCCGCGCCGGATTCACGCCGGCGCGGATTCACACCACCGCCGAGGTACGGCTCGAGAAAGTGGGCGAAGGCTTCGGGATCACGAAGATTCATCTCACCACCGAGGGCAGCGTTCCCGGCATCGACGCCGCGACGTTCGCCGAGGAGGCGCGAAAGGCGAAGGAAGGCTGCCCGGTGTCGAAGGCGCTGGCGGGAGTGCAGATCACGCTGGATGCGAAGTTGGTGTAGGGGGCGGGGGCCGGCGATTTGATTGAAGTGGTCAGTGGTCAGTGGTCAGTTGTCAGTGGTCAGTGGTCAGTTGTCCAGGAACATTGGCCATCGTGTCGTCCTGAGGCCGTCCACCCCGTCCGGGGGTTTCGACGCCTCAGGATGACACGCCAACTCGCGATACTCGACTGACCACTGACCACTGACCACTACTCGCCGCTCCACCGCTCACTGCTTCTCACTGACCACTGACACCCACTGACCACTGCAATGAACCGCCTTGCGCTCTTCGATATCGACGGCACGCTCGTCACCGACGGTGGCGCGGCGCGGGAGGCTTATGCCGGCGCGCTCGCGGCGGTGTTTGGGTTTGCCGGCGACCTTCACCGTTACGATTTCTCGGGGCGGACCGATCCCCAGATCACGTTCATGGTCCTGCGCGATGCCGGCGTGCCGGATGCCGAGATCGATGCCGCGATGCCGCAGCTCTGGCTTCATTACATCAGCGGGTTGGCGCGCCACGCGCCGGGCCGGGTGCGCGTGCTTCCCGGCATCCGCGCGCTTCTCGAACGGCTGGCGTGCGAGGAGAGCGTCACGCTCGGTCTTCTCACGGGCAACATCGAGCGCGGGGCGCGGATCAAGCTCGGCGGCGCGGCGCTCAACGACTACTTCGCGTTCGGAGCGTTCGGCAGCGATTCCGGCGAGCGCGAGCAGCTTCCGCCGATCGCCGTGGAACGAGCCGGCGCGATCCACGGCCATCGATTCTCCGGTCGCGACGTCGTGATCATCGGCGACTCGATCTACGACGTTCGCTGCGGTGCTCCTCACGATGCGACCACGATCGCCATCGCCTCGGGGAAGACGCGTGGCGATGCGCTGCGCGCCGAGCGGCCGCATCATTTCTTCGAATCAGCCGAGGACCTGGAAGGCATCGTCGCGGCGATTCTCGGGTGAGGCATCCGCAGGATGACCGCGCTTCTATCGCCGGAAGCCGGCGATGAAGATGAGGTAGATGACGCCGGCGAAGAGGATGTACTTGGCGAGGTAGTAGAGGCGGCGATTCGCCTTCTTGGCGCGCTCGAAGAAGCGCTTCATGGCGTAGATGGCGCCGGAGACGCGGTTGATGGCGCCGACCTGCTCGGTGTCGACATTCTGCGTGGCGGTGATTCGCACGACGTAGAGAGTCACGAATCGAGTGATGGCGCGAACGATCGGATTGTTGATCGGGCGGGCGATGTCGCAGAAGAGAATGATCCTGGTCTTGTCGGTCTCGTTGATGGCGCTATGGATGAACGTCTCGTCGAACATGACGGCCTCACCATCGCGCCATGAATAGGGAGTGCCGTCGATATAGATGCGGCATGCGTCGTCGTTCGGCGTGACGAGGCCGAGATGAAAACGCAACGAGCCGGCGAAGGGATCGCGATGATCGCCGAGGCGCGCGCCCGGCGGCAGGAGAGTGAAGAGCGCGGCGTTGATCGTGGGGATCGACTGCACGAGCTCGACGGTCTTCGGGCAAAGCGCCTGCGCGGACGGCAGGGGATCGCCATACCACTTGAGGTAGAAGCGCTTCCAACCGCGGCGAAAGAAGGTGTTGAAGGCGACGTCGTTGTACTTCTCCGAGGGGCGAATCTGGCCCGCATCGTTCAGCGCGAGGGCCTCGTCGCGGATCATCTCCCACTGGATGCGCAGCGGCGCCAGCTCCGGAAATCGCTCCACGTCGACCATCGGCCGCACCGGCACCGAGGACGAGAGTGCGATCAACGTGTTGAGCGGCGCGAGAAACGTGGAGTGATCAGTGAGCTGGCGCCACACGGTATGGCGCACCTTTCCGCGGAGATGGATGTACGTCGCCGAGGCGATGAAGAGGTAAAGCACCAGGAACTTCGGAGCAAAGACGACGCTGAGCATTGCCAGGATCATGCCGCGAGGAGGCGGAGAGGTCAAATGCAGTGAGCAGTGGTCAGTGGGCAGTGAGCAGTCGCTCCGTGTCATCTTGAGGCGGCGAAACCCGGAGGGGCGAAGCGCGCCGAAGGATCTCCTTTTGCAGGATCGCGGTCTCGCAAGGAGATCCTTCGCCGCGCTACGCCCCCTCCTCCGGGGGCTTCGCCGGCTCAGGATGACACGAGGGCTACGTTTCGTTACGACTCGTGCAGCCGGTTACGCCCCGCGCGCTTCGCGGCGTAGAGGCGCTCATCGGCTCGGGCGAGGAGCTCGGCCGGCGTTCCACCGTCGACGGGAAATGCGGCGACTCCGATGCTGATGGTAATCGAGGTCATCCCGAGCGGGCCCGGCAGGATGACGGGACGATTGGCGAACGCGGCGTGAAACTCGCGGAGCCGGTCGAGGGCGCCGTCGAGCTCGGTCTCGGGAAAGAAGATCAGGAATTCTTCTCCGCCGATTCGTGCGATCACATCGCTGGCCCGGAAGAACTCTCCCAGCATGCCGGCGGTATGGCGCAGGACCTCGTCGCCGGCGGCGTGGCCGTAGCGGTCGTTGACTTCCTTGAAGCGGTCGAGATCGCCAATAGCGAGCACCGCCGTCCTTTTCGTCCGGCCGGCCATCGAGATCGCCTCGATCAGGCGCGCCTCGGCGTAGCGGCGGTTCGGCAGACCGGTGAGGAGATCGTGGATCGACGCGGTGGCGTACTTGCGTGTTTGAATCACGATGATCACGTTGATCGCCGTCGCAAGCGCGAGGATCGCCACGCGCGCGGCCTGGTTGTCCCAGCGGAACTGCCCATAGGTGGTGCTGGCGAACGCCGGGCCGAGCAGACCGCGCGTGCTCGCCGCCCAGATGACGATGGCTCCGTACTGCACGATCGCCGCGGCGCCGGTGAGCACACAGAGCCACGGTTCGTGGCGCAGGCAGGTGAGCGAGAGCGCGAGAAGGTAAAAGCAGAAGAACACCCTTCCGCTCGTGGCGGCGAGCGGCTGTCCGGCGAGGACGAAGGCGGCGTTGGCTGCACTCAGGATCGTGACGTCGAGAAGGCAGGAGACGAGTCCGAGCCATCGCGGAGGCGTGGTGCTGCCGGCGATGACCTTGATGATCGTCCCGACGATCAGGATGGCGATGCCCGCGCCGAGGCCAACCCACGGCTCTGGGTCGGCACCCTGGAAGGCGAGGTGCGACAGCGGGATCAGCAACAGGATTCCCGCGACCCACAGGCGCGCACGGGCGACGAGAAGCTCCCCTTCGCGCGCCATCTCCATGGATCGCGGGTGTTGCGGCTCCAGAAAACCGCGCGGACGCTTCAGCGCCTGGGGCACCGGTGTCGCAAAGGAAGGCATGGGTCGGCGTCGGGATGACGCCCTCTCTCTCTACAAGCAATGCTACTACCAACTCCTTCGTCAAAGCACGAAGGATGTAATGACAGCCAACACTGACATCGATCTCTGGAGTTGGCACAATCATAAGGAAATACGGCATTGCGGCTGTGATATTTTCGACGCCGGGAAGGACCTCGAAGGACGATGATGAAGACGATGATGCCCGCCGCTGTGCTGCTCCTGATGATCGGTTGTGCGACGTCGCCGTCCGCGCCGCCGCCTGCGCCGCGGAGTCCCGCTCCGGCACAGGCTGCCGCGCCGGCGCCGCAGGCCACGGTCGCGGCCCCCGCAGCGGTGCCGAAGGAGCGGACTGCGGCCGAGCTCGTCGACAACGCCGGCGACTCGCCCGAGACGGCGATCGACGTCCCTCCGGACGCGCCGAACGAAGGCGTCGACTTTCAGAACCGCTGGATCTATCAGCGATACGGCCGCTTCCGCCGGCTCAGTTACGGCCTCGCGCACAAGGAGGAACGGCACTACGACATCATCACCGTCGAGTTGCCCGACCACTCGCAGCACACGGTCTACTTCGACATCACCGAGGCCTCGAAAGCGTGGGCCGCGGCCGACGCGGCGCGGAAGCAGTAGTCGTATGGAGTGCGGCGCTGGTGGCCGAACTTTGTAAGTTCGGCCACGATACTTGGCAGGATTTCGGCCGACAGCATCCAGGCTGTGGAGCAATACGGGCCCTCTCGCCTGATGGCACGAGCTTGCGCGAGATCGTCATCGCTTTGATTGCGCGCTGCGCGCGGGGGACCCCTCACCCGCGCTTCGCGCCGCCCTCTCCCGGTGGGAGAGGGTTTCTCGCCGCCGTGCTTGAAGTTGCACGATCGAAATGAGCGAACTCCAGACCGGGAGCTACGCCTTCGGCGGCCGCGGCCGTCTTCCCGACATCCTCGTCAGCGAGGCGGAGATCTTCCTGCGGATAGGCGAGGTAGTAGCCCTGGAGCAGATCGATGCCGAGGTCGCGGCAGGTGATGTACTCCTCATGGGTCTCGACGCCTTCGGCGATGATGCGGGCGTTGATTCGGCGCGCCAGCTCCACCAGCATCTTCACGAGATCCTGCTTGATCGGCTCGCGGGCCAGCGTCGACACCAGGCCCTTCGTGATCTTGAGATAGTCGGGCGCGATTGCGGCGATCGCTTCGAGCGAGGCGTAGCCGGAGCCGGCGTCGTCGATCGCCACCTCGATGCCTTTCGCGCGGAACTCGTCGAGCCGCGAGCGGAAGACGCCGTAGTCCTCGATGGCCGCGCGCTCGGTGAGCTCGAAGACGAAGTGGCCCGGATGCTCGGCAAAAAACGACACCATCTCGTGGATGCGGAACTCCGACTCGCCGAACATCTCGGCCTCGAGGTTGATCAGAAACTTGCGATCGAGAAGATCGACGGACCGCAGCCGGCGCAGCGAGCTCTCGAGCGCCAGGGCCTCGAGCGACCAGGCGAGGCGGTTCTCGCGGGCAAATGAGAAGAGCATGTCGGAGTTGCGGAACGATGAGCTCTCGGGCCCGCGCGTCAGGATCTCGTAGCCAAAGACCTTGGAGCTCCTGGCGTGGACGATCGGCTGAAACAGCGTCGTGATGCGCTTGCGGCGAATGATGTCGCGTAGCTCGCGCGTGAGCTGCTTCTTGCGCTGCTGCTCGGCGCCGCGCACGGCTTCGGCTGCGGTCTGCATGCCCTGATAAATCTGCCGCTCCAGCCGGATCTGCGGGCGGTACTCGATGCGAGCCATTCCCACGAAGAAGCCGGTTTGCTCGGCGCCCATTTTCGGGAAGCGCTCGCGCATGGCCTGGACGAGATGCAGGCGCAGGTCGCCGGCGAGGGCATCGAACGCGCCCTCCGCACCGAGGTCGGAGCCTTTGGTCTCGAAGTAAATGTAGAAGCTCGACCCGGCCACGACGCTCGTGGCCACGATCGGATGGACGAATCGCCTGCCGGCCTCGGCGCTGGCGAGCTCGGCGGCGCGTCGCAGGAATTCGTCGAAGAACGCCCAGCCGTACTCGGCCTCGATGGCTTCGAACTGCTCGATGTCGATGAAGACGATCCCGAGCTCGCCCTGCTCGATGAGCCATTCCTTGAGCCGGCCGAGGACCATGGCCGTGGTCGGAAGACCGGTGGCAGGATCGAACATTCCGGCGGGCAAAGCGGTCCGTCGCTCGGGGATGTCCGGCGGTCCGTCGACCGGTTTCGCGAGCAGGGTGCGCGCTCGTTTGAGAACGTCAGCACGATCGAACGGCTTGACCAGATAGTCGTCGGCGCCGACCTGCAAGCCGGTCAAGCGATCTTTGACTTCTCCTCGGGCCGTCACCAGCACGACCTTCAAATGCGAGGTCCGACGCACGGCCTTGAGAGTCTGACAAACCTCCCAGCCGCTGCTTTTCGGCAAGAGCACATCGAGCAGGATCAGATCAGGGAGCTGCTTCTGGGCCATCTCCAGCGCCTGATCGCCATCGGCGGCGACGAGGATCTCGCAGTCGATAGGACGAAGACAGGCCCGGAGCAGTTCTACCGCTGGTTCGCTGTCGTCCGCGATGAGGATCGTGGGGCGAGTCATGCAACCGGATCATAAGGCAGAAATGGAAATCAGAAAGCAGAAGGCAGAAAGGAGAAGTGGGTTTGCGCGAGAGGGGTATCGACCGTGTCATCCTGAGCCGGCGAAACCCCGGAGGGGTGGAGCGCGGCGAAGGATCTCCTTGCGAGAACCCGATCCAG
>DASQGS010000205.1:0-5095 GCA_035632455.1 Thermoanaerobaculia bacterium
CAACATTTCGCTCTTCAAAGAGAGGGCCGCTCGTTTCCGAGCGGCCCTCTTGTACTGCCGATGGTGTCGAAAGCTAGAAGATGAACTTCGCCGCGACCTGGAACTGGCGCGGGTCGGCTTCGAACGAATAGCCCTGCGGGATTCCGAAGGGGATGATCGTGTTGCCGTTCAGGTTCGCGGTGATGTCCGAGACCGTGTACTTGTCGGTCGACTGCGTGTAGGTGACGCGGTACCTGTTCTGATTGGAGGTTGGGATGAAGGGGACCTTCTTGTTGAGCACGTTGAAAACCTCACCGACGAGCTCGACCTGCATGCCGCGCGGGAGATTGAAGAACTTCGCGAGACGGACGTCCGAGTCCATGACGCTCGCCTGACGGAACGTGTTGCGGCCGATCAGGTGCCCGCCCACCGCTGCCAGGGCCGAGGAGAACTGAGCCTTGGTCAAGCCGCTGCCGATCATGCTCTTGAGGTCGATGATGTTGCCGCTCGAGTCGGCGAACAGCGGGATGTTGCCCGTTGTCTGGGCCTGACCGCTGAGGCTCGTGGCCGCGCAGCCGGAGCAGGTGAAGGCGAGGCCGCCGTTGTACGGAAGCCCGCTGTGCCAGAAGCCGATCACCGAGAGCTGGAAGCCCCACGGCAGGCGATAGGTGAGATCGCCGACGATGCGGTTCTTGATGTCATTGTCGCTGGGGCCTTCGCTCAGCTTCGGATTGTTCGGGTCGAAGAGGAACGTGGTGGACGTGGAACGCCCGTTCGTGTCCTGATCCCAGGAGCTGGCGCGGGTGTAGCTGAGGTCCCACGACAGCTTCGAGTTGTTGATGGCCAGCTTGTGGAACTCGAGCGTCGCGGCGCGGTACCAGGCCTGCTCGTTACTGGTGATCTCACGGATGATGCCCATATCGGTGTAGGGCCTGCCGGGGTTCGTCGAGCTGCTGTAGTCGTAGATCGGGAGATTGCCGAGGCTGACGCCGGTCGGAACGAGGTTGATGTTCTTCGTGCCCTGCACGTGCGTCAGCTTCGAGTAGACGGCGCTGACGCCGGCGCTGTAGGCCTGGCCGAGCCGATGCTCGAACTGAAGGCTGGAGCGCCACGCTTCCTGGGCCTGATAGTTGGGGCCGATCGTGACCAGGTTCGCCGACAGCTTGGAGAGCGAGAGGAACTGCGACGGCGACATGATGTTGGGATAGGTCGGGCAGGGATTCGATGCCGTGCTGGTGCAGGTGAATGTGGTGGTCAGCAGCGCGCCGCTGATGCCCTGAATCGGCGAGGCCAGCAGGATGTCCGGCATGTAGCTGAAGAACTTGCCGGAGCCGCCGCGGAGGACGGACCGGCCGTCGCCGAACACGTCGTAGGCAAAGCCGAATCGCGGAGCGTAGTTGTTCTTGTCATCTCTGATCTGCGAGAGAAACTCCGGATGCTGCGGGAACGCGTTGCTCGGTGGCCGCGGAGTCTTCTCGTAGTCGTAGCGCAGGCCGGCGTCAATCGTCAAGCGCGTTCCGATATGAAAGCTGTCGTTGAAATACACGCCCCAGAGGTTGGTGTCCCAGGCCACGTCGCCGTTGTGCACGCCATAAGCCTGCTGGAAGGTGTTCGGTACCTCGTTGATGAAGTTCGTGAGATTGCTATAGGAGTACAACCCGCCCACGAATCGGGGGAAGGAGTCGAACAGGTGGCGGTGCAGCAGCTCCACTCCGCCCTTGATCGTGTGTCCGTTCCAGAGGTACTGAACGGTGTCTTTGAACTGGTACTTCTTCTCATCCGCCGTGTTCGGCGTGATGTCGTTCTGACCGATGAACTGCGAACCGGAGCCGCCGAAGCTGAGCGAGACCTCTGTGCCGCTGGCCAGCGCGGTCACGGGGCGCTGGTCGCGCCCGATCTGCCCGATGAACTGGTTGTACAGGTTGTTCGTGAAGATCGTGTCGCCTTCCAGAACGGCCTGATTGAACTTGTCGATCTCCTGGGTCTGATTGAGGCCGAGGACGGTCGTGCTCTGGCTGCCTTTGTTCGTGAACTTCAAAAGGTTGTCGCGGAGCGACCAGTGATTCTTCGAACCGAGATCGCCGTCGAACTTGACCAGGTAGGTGTTCTGGTTGAAGGTCTGGCTGTAGTTGAGTCCTGACTCGTAGGGCGCACCGGCGATGGACTGAATCTTGGCGAGCACTGCCTGCTGCTGCGCGCTGGTCAGAGCCAGGAACTGCGTCGACTGGCGGATGTCGGTACCGATGGTGACCGGGAGCGACTGGCGCTGGCCGTCGAAGTTCGCGAAGTAGAAGATCCTATCGCGCAGAATCGGCCCGCCCACGGCGAAGCCCGGCTGCGACGAGTCCTTCGAACGGAAACTCTCAGTGATGGGGAGACCGCCGCTCATCGTAAGCGGCCGGTCCGAGGCCCAGTTCTTGTCGCGGCGGAAGTAAAACACCGTGCCGTGGGTGTCGTTGGTGCCGCTCTTGGTGATGGCGTTGATCGTCGCGCCGACTCCGCGGCCGTACTCGGCATCGTACTGAGTGCGGATGACCTGGAACTCCTTGATCGCGGCCTGAGAGAACGTGAACGGCGCGCGGGTGCCGCCGGTCTGCTGGCCGAAGAAGTCGTTGTCGGAGTTCGCGCCGTCGATGTTGAAGTCGGTCGAGAGGCCGCGCGCGCCGTTTGCGGTGAGCGAGCCGTCGAAGGCGCTCAGCGTGATTCCGGGGGTGAGCGCCGCGAGCGAGCGGAAGTCGCGGCCGATCAGCGGCAGGCTCTCGATCTGTTCGTTGGAGACCGACGTCGAGGTGCCGGATTTCTGGACGTCGACAACCGGTGCGGCCGCGGTGACGGTCAGCTCCTCGGAGACCTGGGGCGTGAGCTTGATGTCGATCTTGGTGTCGTTGCCGAGGACCACGGTCACGTTGGAATTGCGAGCTTTTCCGAGACCGGCAAGCTCCGCCTCGACTTTGTACTTGCCAGGCGGAAGCAGCGGAATGGAGTAGTCGCCGTTGCTCGCGGTCGTCGCCGTCCGCGCGAGACCCGTGCCGGCGTTGGTTGCGGTCACGGTGACGCCTGGCAGCACGCCGCCGCTGTTGTCCGTGATCCGCCCCGAGATCGAGCCGTTCGTGATGTTGCCGGACTGCGCGAATGCCGCGCCGCTTATGAGGAGAACACAAAGTAATACTAGAAGAAGACTTCGTCCATGCATATTGCCTCCTGAGTGGTTGATTCGGATCGATTTCTGCGAGCTGCCGGCTGTGAGTGGTCGCGCATGAAGTGCCGGCAGCACCTTAGGCTGCGCGTACCCTACTCCATGGCCATCTCCAAGGCAACGCTGTCACTTCGTATTTCGTCTGGTTGTGAAGATCGTCACTGGCACGCGTGATGACAAAAAAACAAAAAAGGCCGGGAGGACACCTGCCCTCCCGGCCGGTAGCGAGACGACTGAGGAGTTGTCAGAAGTTGACGCGCAGTCCGAGACGTCCTTGCCAGCGCGAACCGATGTTCGCGGTCGAGAACTGAGTCCCCGGGGTCAGTGCGCCCGTAAATGCCTCGCGATAGATCGGCTTGCCCGTCGCGGAATCCTGAGCGACGTAGTTCACCGGCTTGTACGTGCCGAAGCTCACGTAATTCTCGACGCCGTTGTTCTTGTCCACCAGATTCAGCAGATTGAGGATGTCGGCTGTGATGAGCACGCGCGTCGAGCGGAACTGCGGCAACCCGAGCTCGTAGTGGAAGTCGAGTCGCCGCGTCCACGGCTGGTTGATGTTGTTGCGGGGCAGAATCTGACTCTTGTTCGGATCGAGGCCGACCGACGAGAGGAAGCTCGAGAACAGGTTGGAGTCGAGCGGCGTCACACCTGCGCCGCAGGGCGCGGCCGCTGTCGGCGCCTTCGCGCTCGACGGGCAAAGAATCAGACCGGATGCGCCGCCGGACGGGACGAACAGAAGATCATTGTTCGTCGTGCCGTCCTTGTTCGGGTCCCCGCCGATCAGGAGCGAGTACGGCGTTCCCGCCTGAGCGACGTAGAAGAGGCCGAACGAGTGGCTGAACAGGCCGGTGGAGATGTCATAGGTGGCGGCGATGTTGAATCGGTTCTTCACCTGGAATGAGGAGATGCCGAGCTCCGGACGGAAGATGTTGCCGCGGGTGAGCTGATTGAACTGCCATCCCGAGTACGCGGTGCTCGACTGCCCTTCCCCAGCGCCATTCGCGCTCTGATGCATGTAGTTGGCGGTGAGGTTCAGGCCCATGAAGCTCTTACTGAGCTGAATCGTCTCGGTGAGCTCGCGTCCCAGTGACGAGTTGGACAGGAGGATCGAGTCGCCGACTGCGGTGCTGACGCGCGAGTATGTCGGCCGGCCGTCGAGCGGGCTCGTTCCGGTCTGAACCCAGTTCACGTTGTAATAGAAGATGTCCTTCTGGGTCTTGCTCCAGAGCACCTCAGCGGTTCCGCGGATGCCCCACGGCAACTGACGGTCATATCCGAGCGTGCCACGAAGGACTTGCGGGAACTTGAAATTCGGGTCGGTGATCGCGATCGACGGAACCGCGCCCGCGCCGAGGTTACGAGGCTGCGCATTCGGATCGGGATTGAACGCCGGCGGCGTGCAACTCGGTGCGAGGCAAGCGAGCGAAGTCGTCTCGATCCCGGTGCCGCCATATCCGTTCGAGATCCAGACAAACGGCGTGCGGCCCTGGAAGATACCGATTCCACCGCGCACTTGCTGCTTTCCGTTAGCCTGCGGGTCCCAGTTGAAGCCGGCGCGGGGCTCCCACATTACCGACGTGCTCGGCTTGGCCGAGGTTGAGAAGCCGAGCGCGCTCTCCACGACCGGGTTGAACGAAGGCGTTGTGTTGAACACCGGCTTGTCGGCGCGGAGTCCGAACGTCAGGGTCAGCGAGTTGTTCAAGTGCCATTGGTCGTTCGCGTAGACGCTGTATTGACCGGCCTTGAACTGCGTCGGTCTCCGAGGATCCGCGCCGTTTGCGAATCCGATCCGGTATCGGGTCGGTGCGTTGGCCTCGAAGGCGTCGAGCGTCGGGAAGTAGTAATAGCCGTAGAAATCCGAGATGAACAGGTTCTTGAACTGGAACGATTCATTGTGGGTGCCGACCACGAGATTGTGCG
>DASQGS010000206.1:0-2681 GCA_035632455.1 Thermoanaerobaculia bacterium
CGATATTCGCATCGCCGACGGAAAGGAACGCGGTCTTCACGCCCTGTGTCTCGACGGTCTCGACGTGATCGATCGTGAGGCCGAGGTCGTGCCAGATGGCCGCTGTTGCGAGCGACTTCACGGCGATGCCGATGTGGTCGAGGGTGGGTGCGGTCCTGGCTTTGCTCACGATGGCTTTGAGTGCTGAGTACTGAGTGCTGAGTACTGAGTATGAAAGTCCGGTCCTGAGGAGCATACGACATCGCGCGGCGCATTCGCTTAGCGCAGCCACTCAGTACTCAGCACTCAGTACTCAGCACTCCTCGGTACTTACACGCCATGGACGTCAGGCCCCCACACGTGCTTATGCAGTTGCGTCTGGAGCCGCGCGGGGACACGATCGGCCAGCATCCACTCTGCGAGACTCTTCAGGTCGAGCTCACCCCAGACCGGCGAGAAGAGCAGCGTCCGGCCGGCCAGGTTCTTCTCGTCGATGACCCGCCGCGCCCAGTCGTAATCGGCGCGGTCCGCCAGCACGAACTTGATCTCGTCGCTTGGCCGCAATCGATCGAGATTCGACCAGCGGTTCTTTTCGACCTCGCCGGAGCCGGGGCACTTCACGTCGAGGATGACGCTGGCGCGCTCGTCCACAGGCGAGACGTCGATCGAGCCCGACGTCTCGATCAGCACTTCGAAACCCTCCTCGCACAGCCGGCGAATCAGGTCGAACGCCTCCGCCTGCGCGAGCGGCTCGCCCCCTGTCACCTCGACGAGGTTGCAGCCGAAGGAGCGGACTTTCTCGACGATCGCCTCGACCGACATCCGCTCGCCACCGGTGAACGTGTATTCGGAGTCGCACCAGCGGCAGCGCAGGTTGCACCCTGTAAGGCGCACGAACGCGCACGGCCGCCCCGCGTGGGTCGACTCGCCCTGGATGGAGTGGAAGATCTCTGTGATTCGGAGCATCTGCGAAACGAATGAAGGATGAAGACCCAGCGATGAATTCCAGGTCACCCAGTCACCCCGTGACCGGGCCATCCGGTGATCCCTGATGATCAAACGTACGCCGTCGGATCCGCCACCCCGGCCTCCTCGAAGCCCTTCTTCCGCAGCAGGCACGAGTCGCAGTGGCCGCAGGCCCGGCCGGCGCGATCGGGGTCGTAGCAGGAGTGCGTGAGCGAGTAATCGACGCCGAGAGAGACTCCCTGGCGGATGATCTCGCCCTTGGTCATTTTGATCAGCGGCGCCACGATGCGCGGCTGCCCGTGCTCGACACCGCTTCGGGTGCCGCGAAGAATCACCTGCTGAAAGGCGTCGACGAACTCGGGGCGGCAATCGGGATAGCCGCTGTAGTCGAGCGCGTTGATCCCGAGCCAGATCTCCTCCGCGTCGCGCGCCTCGGCGTACGCGAGCGCGAGCGACAGGAAGATCGTGTTCCGCGCCGGAACGTACGTGATCGGGATGCCCGGCGCGCCGACGGCGTCTTTCGGCACTGCGGCATCGCTCGTCAATGCGCTGGCCCCGAACACCCGCAGGTCGAGCGGGTAGACGACGTGCTCGCCGACGCCGATCGCCGCCGCGACGCGCCTGGCCGCGGCGAGCTCGATCTCGTGGCGCTGGCCGTAGACGATCGACATCGCCAGGCAGTCGCGTCCGCGGCTCTTCGCGATCGCGAGCACGGTCGCGGAATCGAGTCCGCCGGAGAGGAGGATGACGGCGCGCATACGGCCGCCGATCCTATGCGAGGCATGAGGCGCAAGCAATCGCGGCGGGTGACCGATGCCTCATCCCCGACGCGGGATGCCGCATACAATGTCGCCCCCTATGGCCGACCTCAACGTCTATGAACTGTTAAACCGGAAGCGCCGCGGCGCCCCGCTCGAGGCTCACGAGATCGAGAGCTTCATCGATCGCTACACAAAAGGACTGATTCCCGATTACCAGATGTCCGCTTTCCTGATGGC
Organism: Thermoanaerobaculia bacterium; assembly: GCA_035632455.1. GTDB lineage: Bacteria > Acidobacteriota > Thermoanaerobaculia > Gp7-AA8 > Gp7-AA8 > DASQGS01. The sequence continues at coordinate 1,944 of DASQGS010000206.1, forward strand.
CGTAGCCATCAACGGGATGACTGGCGACGAGATGGCCACGCTCACACAGGCGATGCTCCGCTCCGGCGAGCAGTGGCACCTTCGCGACCACCACGACTTCATCGCCGACAAGCACTCCACCGGCGGCGTCGGCGACAAGGTCTCGCTCGTCCTCTCTCCCTGGGTCGGCGCGTGCGGCATCAAGATCGGGATGCTTTCCGGACGGGGGCTTGGACATACCGGGGGTACGCTCGACAAGCTCGAGGCCATCCCGCACTTCAACGCACGCCTGTCGCGGAAGGAGTTCGAGCGCTGCGTCGAGGAGGCGAACTGCGTCATCTCCACGTCCACCGAAGGCATCGCGCCGGCCGACAAAAAGATGTATGCGCTGCGCGACGTGACCGGGACGGTCGAGTCGCTGCCGCTGATCACGGCATCCATCATGTCGAAGAAGCTCGCCATGGGAGCCTCGGCCCTCATCCTCGACGTGAAGACCGGCAGCGGCGCGTTCATGCGCAAATACCAGGACTCGAAGGCGCTCGCCCAGAGCCTCATCGCCGCTGCGGCAGGATCGGGCACGCGTGTCGAGGCGCTCATCACGGACATGGATCGCCCGCTCGGCGTCGCCGCCGGCAACGCCAACGAGATCATCGAGACGATCGAGGTGCTGAAGGGGCACGGGCCCGCTGATGTCGAAGAGGTCACTCGCGCACAGGCGGAGCGCGTGCTGGTCATGTCGCGCCGCTTCGACGAGAGCTC
>DASQGS010000207.1:0-17475 GCA_035632455.1 Thermoanaerobaculia bacterium
CGGCTCTTGAATTTGACCCTTTGAGACAGAGACAGGAGAGTCAAAACCCGGCGACGGACGGCGACGACAGGGCCAACGCCGACGGAAATCATGGGGTCGTGCCTCTCGCCGGAAAGTCAAAATCCGGCGACGGCGACGGCGACGCCAACGGCTACGGAAACGGAAACGGCAAAGACTACCGAAGCCGCGAGCGGCAGTCGCGTTCGTCTACAATAACTTTGATGACCACCACCGGCAAGAAGAAGGCCATCGATGTTGCCGTGGCCTTGACTATCGCCGAGGACTACTTGCGGGCCCTGACGCTCTTCCTGGAGATCTACGGCAACGAAGAGCCGTCTGACGTGAGCTCGCAGAAATTCGCCAAAGGCCTCTCATACTTCGGCCTCACGCTCGCGCTGGTCCAGAAGGAATACCGGACCGCGATCGAGCTCTGCAAACGCGCCATCCAGTTGCAGTTCTACGAGCCGGACCACTATGCCAACCTGGCGCTCGTCTACCTTGCGGCGGGCCAGCGCAAGAAGGCGATCGAGATCGCGGAGCAGGGGCTCAAGGAGCATGAAGACCATCCTCGCTTGCTGGAGGCGCGAAAGGCGATCGGCATTCGAGCGCGCCCCGCGCTGCCCTTCCTCGATCGCTCGAACCCGGTCAACGTCGCCCTCGGCCAGAAGCGGCACGCGAAAGAGTTGCGCGACAAAGAGAAGAAGCCGTAGTTGTTGACGCTCGTCTACAATCCGCCAATCCTCGAACAAGGAGCGACTGATGGCCACTGACCGCGAGGCGGAAGTGATCCGGCACGATGACGGGCGTGTGGAGCTGCGCGACCCGGGCTCGATCGAGTCCAGCCGCCTCTACAGCGACGACCTCGCCCCCGTTCCCGTCGCCCGGCGCAACTGGAGCACCTACAACTACGCCGCGCTCTGGATCTCGATGGCCCATTGCATCCCCACGTACATGCTCTCCTCAGGGCTGATCAGCGCCGGCATGAATTGGTGGCAGGCCCTCATCACCATCCTCCTCGGAAACACGATCGTCCTGATCCCGATCCTCCTCAACTCCCACCCAGGCACGAAGTACGGCATTCCGTTCCCGGTCTTCGCCCGTGCCAGCTACGGCACGCTGGGCTCGAACCTTCCCGCGCTGATGCGCGCAATCGTCGCCTGCGGCTGGTTCGGTATCCAGGCCTGGATCGGCGGCCAGGCGTTGCACACGCTGTTCGATTCCATCTTCCCAGGCTGGATGACCCTCCTCGGCGGGCCGGTCGGTGGCCACACCCCGACCCAGTGGCTCTGCTTCCTGATCTTTTGGGGGATGAACATCTACATCATCTACCGAGGTATGGATCTGCTGCGGATGGTCGAGAACTGGGCGGCGCCGTTCGTGTTGATCATGGCCGCGTTCCTCCTGGCCTGGGCGGTCTGGCGCGCGCACGGGCTCGGATACCTCGTCACTCACCCCGGCAAATTTCAGACCTGGCACGACTTCAGGCCGATCTTCATCCCGTCGCTTACGGCGATGATCGGCTTCTGGGCCACGCTCTCGCTGAACATGCCCGACTTTACTCGTTTCGGCCGCAGCCAGCGCGAGCAGGCCATCGGACAAGTGGTCGCATTGCCGACCACGATGACCCTCTTCGCGGCCATGAGTGTGATCATCACGTCCGCTGCGGCCGTGATCTACCCGGCCGAAAAGCTGACCGATCTTTGGGATCCAGTGTTACTCGTCGGCCACTTCTCTCAGACATGGATCGTGGCGATCTCAATGTTCACCGTGGCAGTGGCCACGCTCTCGGTCAACATCGCCGCGAACGTGGTCTCGCCGGCCAACGATTTCGCGAACGCGTTCCCGAAGTTCATCTCCTTCCGCACAGGCGGCCTGATCACCGGGATCATCGGGATTCTGATGATGCCTTGGCGCTTGCTGGCCGACCCCTCGGGATACATCTTCGCATGGCTGCTCGGCTACTCCGGCGGACTGGGTTCGATCGCCGGCGTGCTCATCGCCGACTATTGGGTGATCCGCCGCAAGCAACTCGTCCTCGGCGATCTCTATCGCGAGCGGGGCGCGTACACGTTTCTCGCGGGGTGGAACTGGCGTGCCATCGTGGCCACAGCAGCGGGCTGTTTCTTCGCCTGGATCGGCGTCGTCATTCCATCGGTCCACTTTCTCTACGATTACGCCTGGTTCGTCGGCTTCGGCGTCGCCTTCTTCGTCCACCTCGGCCTGACGATGATGGTGCCGCCGCAATCCGCCACGGTGCCGGAGGCCGCGTAAGGGTCGCCATCGTTCAAATGCACACACCGCTCGCTCTCGAGCTTCTCGGCTACGCCGCGTCAGTCCTCATCGCGGCCTCGCTGACCATGCGATCGATCACCCGGCTACGCCGCATCAATCTCGCGGGCGCGCTGACCTTCGCCATCTACGGCTTCCTGATCGGCGCCTATCCGGTCTGCCTTCTGAACCTCCTCACCGCGTCGATCAACGTCATCCAACTCGTGCGCTTGCGCCGGCGCCGCGAGATCTTCCGCATCCTCGAGATCAGCCCGACCTCGGAGTACCTCGGATATTTCCTTCAATTCGAGTCCAAAGACATACGTAAGTTCGTCCCGGAGTTCCGGTTCGATCCTGAGGCCACGAACCTTGTCATCTTCGTCCTCCGCGACCTCATCCCGGCCGGCCTCCTCCTCGGCGACATTCGTGACGGAGCGCTCCGCGTCCATCTCGATTACGCAGTGCCGCAATACCGCGATTTGAAGATCGGCAACTTTCTCTTCGTCGACCAGGCCGACTACTTCCGAGGCCACGGAGTCCGCGAGATCCTCAGCCCCGCGGGAAACGAGGAGCACTCGCGATACCTCGAGAACATGGGCTTCACTCCGGCGGGAGATGAGCAGAACTACCGGCTGACGCTGTGAACGTCAACCGCTGGTGGAAAGTCACTCCAGAGACGCTGAGGACGCAGAGAGTTTTCCGCGAGATCGTGTCATCCCCTCTTCGTCGGCGCCTTGCCGAAGGCAGCGATACAATGCGAGTCGCTGCGATGCACATGACTTCGATACGTCTCGATGGACTGCTCCGACGGGCGCCATGATGGTAAGTCCCGGACTTGAAGTTCTCTTCGATGAGCCGAAGGCGCTGCTCGGCAAGCGCATCGGCCTGGTCACGAATCAGAGCGCAGTCACGCACGATCTCCGGCATGCGGTTCGACTCCTTCACGCCGGGAGAGGCTGGAAGCTCACTGCGCTCTTCGGTCCCGAGCATGGCATCTGGGGCGAGGCTCAGGACATGGCTCACGTCGAGCATTCCTACGATCCCCTCACCGGCCTGGAGGTCTTCTCGCTCTACGGCAGCAATCCTGAGGATCTGGCGCCGAAGCGGCAGGCGCTCGATGCCGTCGATGCCCTGGTGATCGACCTCCAGGACATCGGCTCGCGCTACTACACGTTCATCTACACGATGGCGCTCTGCATGCGCGCCGCGGCGCCGCTCGGCATCGAAGTGATCGTGCTCGACCGCCCGAATCCGATTGACGGCAGCCATCTCGAGGGGAACATCCGCGAGGAGCTGTACGCCAGCTTCGTCGGCATGTTTCCTCTGCCGACGCGCCACGGCATGACCGCAGGCGAGTTGGCCGGCTATTTCAACGAGGCTTTTCAGCTCGGATGCAAACTGCAGGTCGTGCCGATGCGCGGCTGGAGCCGCTCGATGTGGTGGGCTGACACCGGCTTGCCTTGGGTCATTCCGTCGCCGAACATGCCGTCCATTCACACCGCCACGGTCTATCCGGGCATGTGCCTCGTCGAGGGAACGAATCTCAGCGAGGGCCGCGGTACCACGCATCCTTTCGAGCTCTTCGGCGCGCCATGGCTCGATCCCTTCAGGCTCGCAGACGAGCTCAATCATCTCGAGCTGCCGGGCGTGCGCTTTCGCCCTCATTATTTCCTTCCGACGTTTCACAAACATCATGGCAAGGTTTGTGGCGGCGCGGAGTTGCACGTCACGAACCGCGCCGTTTTCGAGCCGTATCGCACCGGCCTCTGGTGCATCAAGGTCGCACGCGACATGAACTCGGAGCTGTTTCGCTGGCGGACCGAGACATACGAATTCGAATCGGATCGCCTGGCCATCGACCTGCTCGCCGGTACCGCCCGCTACCGGACGCTCGTCGAGGAGAATCAATCGCCTGACGATTGGGTCAGCGAGTGGGAGGAGCCGTTGCGGGAGTTCGCGCAGGTCCGCGAGCAGTTCCTGCTGTACCGCGATTGATGCCTGACGGCCCCCGTGGCTCCCGATGAAGCGATCCGATTTCCACTACGACCTTCCGTCCGACCTCATCGCCCAGACGCCGCGAGAGCGGGGCCGCTCGCGCATGATGGTCGTGACGCCGCGCGACGGCGAACCAGCAATCGAGCATCGGTCGTTCTCGTCGTTCCCCGATCTCCTCGGCGCCGGCGACGTCCTCGTGCTCAACGACACACGCGTTTTTCCGGCGCGCCTCTTCGCAGAACCAAAGCCGGGCATGCAGCGGCCGATCGAGATCCTCCTGGTCCACGATGCTGGACCGATGAGCTGGGAAGCTTGGTGCCGCCCGGCAAAGCGCGTGCGACGAGGCGATGTGCTCCGCTTCAGCGAGACACTCTCCGCGGAGGTGATGGGCAAGAGCGACGAGGGTGTCGTCGCGCTTCGGTTCGCGATCGCCGGCACATCGGATGCGATGGAAGCAGAGCGCCGGATGCGCGAGGAGGTCGACCGCATCGGCGTGACCCCGCTGCCGCCGTACATCGCGCGGCAGACTCCCGACCCGACCGATCGCGATGCTTATCAGACGGTCTACGCCGCCGAGCGCGGCGCCATCGCCGCGCCCACAGCGGGCCTCCACTTCACGACGGCTGTCCTCGACGAGATCGCGGCCCGCGGCGTCGAGATCGTGAGAATCACGCTGCACGTCGGCATCGGAACGTTCAAGCCGGTGAAGGTCGACGATATCCGCGAGCACCGGATGGACGCCGAGCGCTACGACATCAGCGACGCGGCCGCGGAACGGCTCAATCTCGCACTCACGGAACGCAGGCGGATCGTCGCTGCCGGAACGACGACGGTACGCACGCTCGAAAGCGCGATCCGAGCCGGCGATGGGCGGTTTTCTTCCGGGCACAACGAGACCAGCATTTTCATCACGCCGGGATTCGAGTTTCGCGCTGTCGACGCGCTACTGACGAATTTTCATCTCCCGGAATCGACTCTGCTGATGCTGGTCTCGGCATTCGCAGGAATAGAGACGATTCGGCAGGCTTACCGAGTAGCGATTCGTGAGCGCTACCTTTTCTACAGTTACGGCGATTGCATGTTCCTCAGGAGCTCAGTACGCAATCCGTCGTGATGGCGCCTGCGGAACCGCTTTCGCGACCTTCACCCGGGCGTCGACCGCGATCACGCCGCGCTCCATCACCTTGAGCGGATTGATGTCGAGCTCTCGGATCTCGGGGCAGACGTGGATCAGCGAGGAGAGCCGCAGCAGGGTCTCCTCCAGCGCCGCGATGTCCGACGGCGGCGCGCCGCGATAGCCGTGCAACAGCTTGCTGTAGCGAACCTCGTTGATGAGGTCGTGGGCGTCGACGTCGCTCAGCGGCTGGAGGCGGAAGGCAACATCCGAGAGCAACTCGACGAGGACGCCGCCGGCGCCGTAGACGATCACCTGACCGAACGTGGCTTCGTCGATGGCACCGGCCATCACCTCGACCCCGCTCGTGACCATGTGCTGCACGAGGGCGCCGGTCATCCGATCCCCGAGGCGATCGGTGAAGTCGTGCCACGCCTCGCGCACGCCGGCCTCGTCGGGGATGGAGAGCTTCACGCCGCGGACCTCGCTCTTGTGGATGATGTCGGGACCGTCGACCTTGAGCACGACCGGATAGCCGACCCTGGAGGCGATCCGCACGGCGTCCGCTTCGCTCACCGCCAGCTCACCGCGCACGACCTGGATGCGGGCGGCCTCGAGGAGCGACTTGACTTCAGCAGGCGAGAGCCAGCCGTCACCACGCGCCAACGCTCCGTCAATCGTCGCGCGCATGCCGGCGGTGTCGAGATCGTCGAAATGCCGCGCCACGCCTGCTGGACGGCGACGCCAATCCGCGTAGTTCGCCACGCGTGCAAGTGCCGTGACCGCTCGCTCGGGGAACGGGAACGCAGGAACGCTTCCGATGGCGATCGAGCTGCCCGGCCTGGCGCTCATGAAGGTTGCTACGAGCGTCTTCCCATGGGCGTTCTCTGCGCCGCGGCTGATAACGGCCGCGATCTCGGCGGCATCGACTGCGAACACAGGGATGTAGATCACGACGACAGCGTCGATGTTCGGATCGGCGAGGAGCAGATTGAGCGTGCGGCGGTACTGTTCCGGAGTCGCCGAGGCGATCATGTCGACGGGATTCCCCACGGCCGCGGCCGCGGGAAGGAACGAGCGCAACTCGGCCACGGTCTCGGCCGCGAGATGCGGAAGGGTCAGGCCGTTTGCCTCGCAGGCGTCGGCCGCCAGAATCGCCGGACCGCCGGCATTGGTCATGATGGCCACTCGGCGCCCCGGCGGCTTCGGTTGTCGCGCGAACAACGAAGCGACGTCGAACAGCTCTTCGAGCGTATCGGTGCGGATGATGCCGGCTTGGCGGAAGAGATCGCCGGTGATGGCGTCGCTCTGCGCGAGCGCGCCGGTGTGCGACGACGCGGCTCGCGCGCCGGTCGCGGATCGCCCCGCCTTCACCGCAACGATCGGCTTCTTCCTCGCGACGCGCCTGGCGATCTCGCCGAACTTCCGCGGATTCCCGAAGCTCTCGAGGTAGAGAAGCATGACGTCCGTGTTTGGATCTTCCGCCCAGTATTGGATGAGATCGTTGCCGGAGACATCGGCCTTGTTGCCGACGGAGATGAACGTGGAGAAGCCAATGCCGAGCTGACGCGCGTAGTCGAGAATCGCGAGGCCTAGAGCGCCGCTCTGGCTGGACATGGCCACCGAGCCTCGGGGCGGGTAGACAGAGGTGAACGTGCCGTGCATGCCGATCGTCGGGTCGGTGTTGATCACCCCCATGCAGTTCGGTCCGACCAAACGGATTCCGGCGGCGCGACACTTCTCGACCAGGCGGCGCTCGCGAACGCGACCCTCGTCGCCCGTCTCGGCGAAGCCCGCCGAGATCACGACGATCGCGGCGACACCTTTCGCCACGCAATCGTCCACGACGTGCTCGACCTCCTCGGTCGGAACGATGACGATCGCCAGATCGACGGTTCCTTTGACATCGCGCAACGAAGCGTAGGCCTTGAGTCCATCGATGTCGCCCGCCTTCGGATTCACCGGATAGAGCGATCCTTTATAGCCACTGGATCGAAGGTTGTGCAGGACCTCGGCGCCGAGTTGGCCGCGGCGGCGGCTGGCACCGACTACAGCGATGGAGCGGGGCTCGAAGATCTTGGCCATCGAGGCGTGAGCGGCCATCCGCGAGCGATACGCCGCCGCTTCCTCGGATGCCTCGGTCGGCTCGATTGGGAACGAGACGTGAACGCATCCCTCGGACGTCTTGTGTGTCACCGCAAAACCGGAGTTGAGGAACACGTCCAGCATTTTGGTGTTCTCGGCGAGAACCTCGGCCTGGAATTTCACGATGCCGTTCGGCAACGCCGCCTCGGCGAGCTTGTCCAGCATTCGCGTTCCGATGCCCAGCCCTTGCACTTCATCGGCGATCGTGAACGCCACCTCGGCCGAATCGACCAACTGCTTGCGCCCGCGGAAGTAGTGGGCCATGGCCATGATCCGTCCGCCGACTTCGCCGACAACGCCGAAGTCGTTGCGATAGTCGACATCCACCGGCGAGTACTGGAGCGCCGCCTCCGGCGTGCGGACGTCGAAGAATCGCGTGTAGAGGCTTTCCGGCGAGAGCCGGCGAAAAAGGTCGAGCGCACCGTCGCGGTCGTCCGGACGTACGGGCCGGATGCGCAGCGTCCTTCCGTTGCGGAGAACGACGTCCGATTCCAGATGTACCGGGTACTCGGGCTTCTTCACAACGTCAATCGTCGTCATGTTCCCCTCCGAGTGCAAGCTATGCGGCCCCCCTGGGCGCGAGAAGAGATGGCGTCACCAGTAGTCGTGAGTCAGGTCACCTATGGAGTGCGGCAGCGCGCGCCGCCGCTTTCGTTGACCACAGGCGAAAGCGAATGCCACTCGCGCAGACTCCGCGAACCGCGCAAGCTGCACAACCCCGGTTGCGCGCATCGTCAGGTCTGCGCGAGTGGCCCTTCCTTGCCAGTGGTCAAAGAAAGCGGTGGCGAGCCACCGCAGTCCATAGCTCTGTGACGCAGCGCACCTGATCTTGTGCGAAAGGGCACGGCCCGAAGTTCGTTGTGGAACCGAGACTGTGGAGCATACGAGGAGAACTTATGCGAGCGGTCATCAGGAAACCGGAATCGAAGGAGCAGCTCAGGAAGGACCCGCCGCAGCTAATCAACCGAGGCGAGATCATTCGCTTGTTGAAGGAGGAGTTCCGGCGGATGTCGACCGACGACGACACTTCGATCTGCAAGCTCGCCGCTGAGAAGGGGGTCTTCTGCCGCGGCTTCCATCGGTTCAACGACGACGAGCTCCGCAAGCGGTACGACTGGCTGGTCCGCCGCGATCCGACCATGTCCAGGGAAGATCTCGAGGACCTGGGCAATCGCTGGCAGATCGCGCGCCAGGAGGTCGAGGAAGCGGATTGCTCCTGCGACGTCCAGGCCCGAGTCCACGATACCTGCCGCGGCTGGGATGACTTCTCGAACGAGGAGCTCGCCGGGTTCTTCCTTGAGATCACCGGGAAGAAACTCAACGTCTCATGACAACCGCAACAACCTATGGCTCAGTGCGGAGACGATTGAGGGACCGCGCGCGGTGATCGTGTCGTCTTGCGAAAGAGGGAACGGATGCTGAAACCGGTGGAGTTGGAGATCGAGCTGTTCTGCCGCGGGATGAAGATCGACGACTCCTGCCACGTGACCGAAGACGGCCGGCGCATCGCACGCACGCGGGCAGGGCTCGGCTCGGGTCTCGAGATCGTCATTCCGTCGCCGCGGAAGAAGATCTGGGTCAACGTGCCTGTGGTGGAGGCTTTCGCCGAGAAGTCGCCACTCACGCTCATCCACAGGCAGAGCGGTTACGCGATTGTCGACAGCCGCGATAATGCGAGCTATCCGATCGAGATCCCGCCGGAGCCGCCGTGGTATTCGCGACTGACCTCGATCGGCACCGAGATGAGCCGCATCGGCGTCCTGCAAGGAAATTACCTCGGCGTCTATGTGTCGAACCGCTGTCTCTATTGGGTCACGACACCTTCGTCGGCCTGCAAGTTCTGCACGACCGGCAAGAACGTGGGCACAGCCGAGGAATCGCGCAAGCGCGTCAGCGACGTCGTCGAAGTCGCCCGCGCCGCGCGCGTAGAATCAGGCGCCATCTTCACGCACTTCAACACCGGCTACCACTACGAGGATCGTGACGACAAGGAGAAGATGCACGGTCTTCGCCAGTGCGAGCCGTACGTCAAGGCGGTCCGTGAAGAGGTCGGCGGATTCATCGGCGTGCAAGCTGTTCCGGTGCCGCAGCGCCTTTGGTACGAATACGACGCCCTGATCGACGCAGGAACCGATCACTTCTCCTTCTGCTACGAATTCGAAGACCCCGAGTGGTTCGCCCGCCTCTGTCCCGGCAAGTTCGACACGCTCGGTCAGCAGGCCTTCTTCGACGCCATGGAGTACACGGCGAAGAAGCTCGGGCGCGGGCGGGTCTCGGGTGAGATCATCGCCGGCCTGGAGCCGATCGAGGCGACGAAGCGGGGTATCGATCGCATCGTCAACGCCGGAGCTTTCCCAACCGTGTGCATCTTTCGTCCTACGATCGGAAGCGAGATGGAGAACGCGCCCCCACCCGATCCCGAGGCCATGAAAGACGTGTTCGCCTATCTCCACGAAAGCTGTCGCCGCGCCGGACTGCCCGTGGGTATCCTTCCGATCGAGGTCTCGTTGGTCGTTCAGCCGGAAGAAGCCGCCGATCTCGTCGAGCCGAGCTTTTCCTCATTCGTCTACGGCATGAAGAACAGCGCACTGCGCACGCTGGCCAAGCCCTACATCGCCTGGAGAACGCGCGCTGTAGCCGGCGCGTAAGGGCGGGTTCGAGCCATCCGCATCAGGGCACCACGCAAGAAAAGTGGGGCGAGAGGATGGAGCACCGAAGCGGAGGGTTCAGCTCGGAGTTGCGCCGCTGGCTCGGCAGTGCAACTCACCTCCGGTACTCGTCCCCTCGCCCCTTCTCGTAGGGCGACTTTGAATGTGGCCATATTTTCGGCCGCTCTGACCCGATGGGCCGTGACTGGTGGTACTCGGCGGAGTGACGACAGACACCGTTCGATGTTGATCCGCGGCGTACTGGTAGCAAATACGGCCCATCTCGCGGCCGGGAGGGCGTCATGACCATCCTATTGAACGTCGTCGGAGCCATTCTCATCGTCTTTGCAGGATTCATGCTCTTTGGCGGATTCATCAGCACGTGGAGGAAGTACCGCGGCGTCCGAGTGATCACTTGCCCCGAGAACCTTCAGCCGGCGGCCATCGAGGTGAATGCCTTGCACGCAGCGCACTGGGCCGGAATTACGGGCGACCCTGACCTCCGCCTTCGGTCGTGCTCGCGCTGGCCTCAGATGGCGGGTTGCGCCGAGGATTGTCTTGTTCAGGTTGAGGCCGGTCCACATGAGTGTCTGCTGACATCGATCGTGTCGAATTGGTATGCGGGGAAAGACTGCGTGTTCTGCCACCATCCCATCGGAGTCATCGCCTGGCACGAGAGACCGCCTGCGCTCCTCGCGCCGAACGGCGCGACGCGCGAGTGGCACGAGTTTCCACCGCAGGCTCTGCCGGCGGTTTTCGCGACGCACCGGCCCGTCTGCTTCAGTTGCCACGTGGTCGAGGCGTTCCGTCGCGAGCACGCCGAGATGGTCGTCGATCGCCCGCGTCACACCGGCGACTGGCGCGTAGCCAGCGGCGCATACCCGCCCGTTGACACGAATGTCAACGAACCGCACAAGACCGTCGGCGTTTGGTGAGTCGCAACGAACAGGGCTATCCGCGGAAATCTGCGTGAGTGAGCAATGGTCAGTGGTCAGAGGTGCATCAGGCGGAGCCACGACCCATCGGCAGGATGCCGGCGATCCAGATCACCGCTCGGCGGATCTCGCTTCGACCAAGCCGTAGGCGTCGGCCGCGATCGGTGATTGCAGGGTGTTCGAGAACCACCGTACTGTCTTCTTAGCGACCATCTCCAGCGAATGCGGCTCGTCGAGCAACTGCGTGGCATCGCGAATGATCTCGAGCCGTTTCTCGCAGGGGAGAAGATGGAGCGCTTCGCGGTTCATCCGAAGAACTGAGAGATTTTCCGCGGCGACGATCAGCAGCGTGGGAGTCTTGACCTGACGAAGGACATCGATGGCCAGGTCGGTTCTCCCGCCACTCGAAACGATCGAGGCAACGACGTCGGGGCGATTGGCGGCGGCGATCAGCGCAGCCGCTCCGCCGACGCTGAAGCCGAAGTAGCCGGCCGGCAGGTTGCGGAGATCGCGCCTGTTGGCGACCCACGCCGTGGCGTCCTGGAGCCGTTGCGCGAGAAAGTCGGAGTCGACCCGGAAGTGGCTGGTGCGGATGTCGAACTGCTGCTCGTCCGGCGTGAGTAGGTCAACCAGAAGGGTCGCGATTCCAGCGCGATTGAGCTCCGCGGCGATCAGCGCCTCCTGGGCTCCATGAGGGGATGCGGGTCCCACGGCGAAGAGGACGATCCCCCGAGGAGCGTGCGGAACCGCCAGGCGTCCGTCGAGCATGACCTGTCCGGTCCAGATCAGGACCGGCTCGAGGTTTCCTGGCAATTCGTTCACTGGTGTCGTCTCCTTTCCACGGCACCGAGGGCCGCCGACTCACGGGCGTCTGCGCCGCCTGGGATGCTTCACGGTACGGTGCCCTCCGGTAGCTCCGAAGGACGGGGATCACTACGGGTAGTGACGCTCGCGACTGCACCCCGTGATCCCAGCGAGGTCATTGCGATGACACCGCTGTTTCGCGACAATGGGCCCTGCCGATGCGCCGGCGGCAGCGATTCTCCGGGGCGAGACATGAGTCACCAGCCGGCACAGGCGGAGGCAGCCTGTGATCGACATGCAGGCTACAGCCCGTCCTGTCCGGCTCCGAACGCAGAAGAGGTGCGATCCCGATGAGCAGTTGCTGCAGCCACACCGACCAGGAGCACCGAGTCGCGACCAGTTGTCACGAGCAAGTTCACTATCCGGACGAGGACTACCCTTGCCTCTGCGAAGGCTTTACCCCTCGCGCCGATGCGCCTGACCGTTGCGCAGGTTGCGGCCATCTGCGCAACGCGCACGAGACCGTGCGCGTATGCCGGCCAGCGAGCGGCGCGGTCTGCGGCTGCCGCCGGCCCGTGTGAGCGCACCGTAGGGCCCGGCCGTGCTGGGCCGTGCCTGCCGCGCCCTGTTCAGAATTGCTGCAAGACCCGCAAATCATTCTCGAACAGCACTCGGATGTTCGGGATGTCGAACTTCAGCATTGCCACGCGATCGATGCCGAGGCCGAACGCGAATCCGCTCCAGACGTCGGGATCGATTCCGACGTTCCGCAGCACTTGAGGATGAACTATCCCGCAGCCGAGGATCTCCATCCAGCCGGTCTGTGAACAGGTCCCGCATCCCTTCCCCGAGCAGAAGAGGCATGAGATGTCGACCTCGGCGCTCGGCTCGGTGAAGGGGAAGAAGCTCGGGCGCAGACGAATCTCCGTGTCCTCGGAGAAGATCCGGCGCAGAAAGTGCTCCAGCGTTCCCCGCAGGTGTCCGATGTGGATGCCTTTATCGACCAGCAGCGCCTCGGCCTGATGGAACATCGGCGATCGACGCATCGTGATCTCGTCGCGCCGGTACACGCGGCCGCACGACAGCACCTTGATCGGCGGCGCGAACCGTTCCATCGTCCGGATCTGCACGTTGGACGTGTGGGTTCTCAGCAGCAACTTGTCGACGTCGACAAAGAACGTGTCCTGCGTGTCGCGTGCCGGATGATCCGGCGTGAAGTTGAGCGCTTCGAAGTTGTACCAGTCGCTCTCGATCTCGGGGCCGGCGTCGATGGTGTAGCCCATCTCGCGGAAGATCTCTTCCATCTGCCGGCGGACGATCGTGATCGGATGGAGGTGCCCGTAGCGCGGCATGCGCCCCGGGAGGGTGACGTCGACAATCTCGCGCGCTTCCCTCCGGACCGCTTCGTCCGCCGCGACTCGATCGCTCTTCTCCTTCAGCTCCGCTTCCAGACGGTCGCGAAGCCGGTTGAGCGCGTCGCCCACATCCTTCTTCTGGTCCTTAGGAACTTCCTTGAGGCGTGTGAAGAGTCCCGGAACGATCCCGCCCTTCCGGCCGAAGTACCGAATGCGCAGCTCATCGAGCGCAGCGACACTGCTCGCGGCGGCCAGCGCCCTTTCGAATTCGGAGGAGATGCGTGCGATGTCGTCGAGCATTCTAAAGAAAACGCGGGCCATTCTAGCCCGCGTTCGTGCGACTCATTTGATCCAATTCGCCGATAGCGACGTCCTCGAGCGGCGATCGCGGCGGAGCCCATGGCAACCCAGCGCTGGCGCCCGTGCGCCTACGGCTTGGCCGCGGCCTTTGTCTTCTCGAGTCCCTCGCGGGCGTTGGCGACGACCGCGGAGAAGGCGGCGGCGTCGCGCACGGCGAGATCCGCGAGCATCTTGCGATCGAGCAGATTGCCCGACGCCTTGAGCCCGGCGACGAGCTGTGAGTACGAGATTCCGTTCAGGCGGGCGGCGGCGTTGATGCGAGCGATCCAGAGCGTGCGGAACTCCCCCTTGCGATCCTTGCGGCCGGCAAAGGCGAAGTTGAGACCGCGCTCGACCTGCTCCTTGGCGATGCGGTGGCCCCGCGACTTCATCCCGTAGTAGCCCTTGGCGAGCTTCAGGATTTTCCCGCGGCGGTTCTTCCTCTTGTTGCCTCGTTTGACTCTCGGCACGAAATCCTCCTCGTTTTGGCCCCGAGGGGCTCAAGTTGGAGCGGCCGGGTCAGGAGAGAGTTGAACCCGTGCGCGCTCAGGTAATCGGGACTAGAGATACGGAAGCATGCGCCTCACGGTCTTCTCATTCGCCTTCGAGACCTCGACCTCCGAGGCGAGAGCTGCCTTTCGCCCAGGCGACTTCTTGGTCAGGATATGTGAATGGAAAGCGTGATTACGCTGGATCTTCCCAGTCCCGCTCTTCTTGAATCGTTTGGCTGCGCCACGATGCGTCTTCATTTTCGGCATGGCTGATCCTTTTGGCCTGCGGTGAAACCGAGGGCTGCCGTCAGGCATTCCCTGGGACGATCACGTCATTCTGAGCCGCGTAGACGGCGAAGAATCTCCTTGACACAACTCTGAACGATGAAAGCGGCCCGACGTTCACGATCATCCCAAGATGATCCTTCGCCGTCTACGCGGCTCAGGATGACGCTTACGCCTTGGTCGGAGCGATTACGATCGTCATCCGGTTGCCTTGAACCTCGGGGTTGGTCTCCGCCGCGCCGTGCTCTTTGATCTCCAGCAGCAGGCGGTCGAGCACCGCCTTGCCGAGCTCCATGTGGGTCATCTCCCGTCCGCGGAACCGGATGCTGGCCTTGACCTTGTCGCCGTGCTGGAGGAATCGGATGACGTGGTTCTTCTTGAAATCGAAATCGTGCTCGTCGATACGGGGGCGGAACTGCACCTCCTTGACCACGATCACCTTCTGCTTCTTCTTGGCCTCGCTCTGCTTTTTCTTCTGCTGGAAGATGTACTTCCCGTAGTCCATGATTTTGCAGACGGGCGGGTTGGCGGTCGGCGAGATCTCGACCAAGTCGAGGTCTTTCTCGCGCGCCATCTCCTGGGCTTGAGCGATCGGCACGATGCCAACCTGCTTGCCTTCGTGGTCGATGAGCCGGACTTCGGCCGCGCGGATGAGATCGTTGATTCTTGATTCTGGTTCGGCTGGTCTTCTATCGAATCGCGGGTTGCGGCGTGGCGGAAAAATGCGGATTCCTCCTGCAAGTATGTAGGGGCGCGTCACAGGCGCCGGTGCCGACACGGGTCCAAGCGACTGCAATGCGCCCCTACGGGTTTATTTTGACGGAGCCGAATCTACAAATCCCCGCCTACAAAGTCAAGGAGCGCGAGGCGATGAGCTTGTTCGCCTCCTCGACCAATTCTTCGATTGTGACCATTCCCTGGTCACCGCCGGTCCGCTTCCGGAGGCTGACGGTTCCACCCGCCGCCTCCTTCTCTCCCACGACGGCCATGAATGGGATCTTCTCGATCTGGGCCTTGCGGATCTTGGCCCCGAGTTTCTCGTTCGACTCGTCGGTCTCGACGCGCAGCCCTGCGCCTTGCAGCTTCGCAGCGACCTGACGGCCGTAGTCGAGGAACTTCTCCGACAGCGGGAGGACGATGACCTGCACCGGCGCCAGCCAAAACGGGAAGGCACCCGCGAAGTGCTCGATGATGATGCCGATGAAGCGCTCCAGCGACCCGAGGATCGCGCGGTGGATCATCACCGGGCGGTGCTCGGCGTTGTCCGCCCCGATGTAGCTCAGCTCGAAACGCTCCGGCAAGGCGTAGTCGAGCTGCACGGTGCCGAGCTGCCACGGCCTGCCGATGGCATCGGTCACCTGGAACTCGAGCTTCGGCCCGTAGAACGCGCCCTCGCCGGGATTGATGTGGTACGCGAGGCCTTTCGATTTGAGCGCATTCTCGAGTGCGGCCTCGGCCGCATCCCACATGGCGTCGGTGCCGATCCGCTTGTCCGGGCGGGTCGAGAGCGCGATCCTCACGTCGGCGAATCCGAACACGTCGTACATCTCGCGGATCAGCGCGATCTCGCGGCCCATCTCGGCCTCGATCTGCTCCGGAGTGACGAACAGGTGGGCGTCGTCCTGGGCGAACGAGCGAACGCGGGCGAGCCCGTGGGTCACGCCCGAGCGCTCGTAGCGGTGCAGGCGCGCGAAGTCAGCGATCCGGATCGGCAGGTCGCGGTACGAGCGCCTTTCCATCGCGTAGATCTGGGTGTGCCCTGGACAGTTCATCGGCTTCACGCCGTACTCGCGCTCGTCGATCTCGGAGAAGAACATCGAATCGCGATAGTTGTCGTAGTGCCCCGAGATTTTGTAGATCTCGACGTCCCAGATCAGCGGAGTGACGACTTCGGTGTAGCCGTCGCGGCTGTAGTAATGGCGGACGAAGTCGATGAGCTGGTTGTAGATCGACGCGCCCTTCGGCAGAAAGATCGGCATTGCCGGCGCGAAGTGCGAGAAATGGATCAAGCCGAGCTCGCGGCCGAGCTTGCGGTGATCGCGGGCTCGCGCTTCTTCCAGTTGCTTGAGATGGGCATCGAGGTCCTTGCGATCGGCCCATGCGGTGCCGTAGATGCGCTGGAGCATCTGATTTCGCTCGTCGCCTCGCCAGTACGCGCCGGCGACGGACAACAGCTTGAACACTCCGAGGCGCCCGGTCGATGGGACGTGAGGCCCGCGGCAGAGGTCTTTCCACTCGCCCTGCCGGTAGACGGAGAGTACCTGGCCCTCGGGGATGTCTTTGATGATCTCGACCTTGAACGCTTCCCCCATCCGCTCGAACTCGGCGATGGCATCGCCGCGCGACCATTCCTCGCGATTGATCGGCAGGTCGCGGGCCACGATCTCCTGCATCTTTTCCTCGATGCGCCGCAGGTCTTCCTCGGTGAACGGCCGCTCGGCGCCGAAGTCATAGAAGAACCCGTTGTCGATGACCGGCCCGATGGTGACCTGAGTACCCGGGAACAGCTCCTGCACGGCCATGGCCATCAAGTGCGCGGTCGAGTGCCGGATGGTCTCGAGCCCGTCGCTGCTGGTTGGGGTTACGATCTCGACCTTCGCCCCATCGGGCACTTTGACGGAGAGATCTACGATCTTGCCGTCGATTCTTCCGGCGATGGCGTCCTTTGCCAAACGCTTGCCGATCGCCGCGGCCACATCGGCGACACTCGCGCCGGGCGCGACTTCCTTGATTGATCCGTCGGGGAGTTGCACGTTCATGATTCGATCCTCACTCATTCCTGCGGCGTGCGCAACCGCCCGCCGCGTCATGTCGTCAGCCCAAAAAAAAACAGGGCCGAGGCCCTGTCATCGAAGTCTGCTGTTCGTCGTTCTCGAGACGAATCACCGACAGGGCGGAGCCGGATAATGGCCCGTCGTTCGCGTCTGCCGAGTCGTCGTGATTCGTTTCATCGCGAGGGAGTATAGCACGGGACAACGTGGCGCTCCGCGATGCGGTACAGTGCGCAAACATCAATCATGGGCACGACCTACGCATCCGAGGCGCGATACCGGGAAGTATTCGACCTTCTGCAAGCCTACATCGAGCGGCGATACG